>NZ_NXLN01000016.1:0-57086 GCF_003364135.1 Helicobacter sp. MIT 01-3238 | reverse complement strand
ACCCACAAAACCTACTAATGCCAAATCTACCAAACCAACCACTACAAAGCCAAGCACTTCAGCTAAGCCAACTAAACAAACTAAACCTAAGAAATAAACCTACTAAACTTACAAAGCCCAAAAAATAAACTTTTGCAAATAAGTTTCTACTAAATAAACTTCCACCAAATAAACTTACACTAAACGAATTTCTACAAACAATCCTTGCTAAACAAACTTACACAAGCAACCACTGCCAAACAAACTCCAACTAAATTCACAAACAACCCACACACAACCACACACAAACAATCCACATAAACAACCTCACACTAGAGCTAGTGAATGTGTGAGGGGGTGTATAGGGGGAATTTAATTTGACTTTAAAAAATTTTTTAAGTATAATCGCCTTGAGTTAGCTTTGCTGGTGGAAGATAGGAAGCCTGTAGAAGCTTTATGTGCTGAGGAATCTCGAAGCTCGGAAGCTAACCTGCAACTACAAAACTTTCTTTTACAAACTCTTATAAATCACTCTTTTTGCTTTGCTTACTTTATTTTTTAGTATTGTTTACTTTTTTGGACTTAGCGTTATGTTTAGATAATTTTCTCCATAATCTCTGCTTACACTGACAAAAAACAATCTATCGTTTAGCTTTTTTGCAAAAATCAAATCATCTTTTTCATCTATAAAAACAATTTGTGGATTTTCAAAAGTTGATTTTATGTTTTTTATGTATTTGTATCTGCCTTTGTTTATAAGTTTTAGCAAATCTTTTGTGTTTATTTCTATGCCTTTGCATATAGCATTTTTTATATCATCTTTTAGGTTGGGTTTATAGCTTTGACTAAGACTTTTTAGCCCAAAAGTATCTAGCCATTGTTGAGCTAAATCTTTGCACACAATGTGGCTTTTGCCCTCGCTATCTTTTAGTAGATAATCGCCATTTGTGTTTTGCTTGATTTTCATTTGATTGTATCCTTATCGCATTTCTGGGGCGGTATTGTATCATTTTTGAGGGCTGTGCCATTCAAATTGCTTGATATAGCCTTTATCTCTAATTTGTTTGCAAAGTCTTTGGCAAATTTAATCAACTTCTTAGAATGTATGTGTTTGAAAATGTATTTTAAGAAATATAAGACATAGTTTTTGCGCTATTGTTTTTTGTCATTTAGGAGGGGCGGGGAATGAGAATCTTTGTAGTTTGAGTGCTGGTTTGTTTTATTGGTTTGTGGGGATTGTTGGTTTTTTATGACATAGTTCTATTGCTAGTTTGGCTCTATCTTGGATAGCTTTTTGGATAGATTCTAGCCATTCATCAGGGAGATTAAACTCTTTATGTTTTTTAAATTCAAAGGTTTGTAGTTTTTCTAGGTTTGGGATATGGCGCGGCTGGACAAAAAGCCTCATTTGCTCATCAAAACTTTTATCAAGTTTTGATTGATATTTTTTGATAGATTCTGCAATATTGTTTAGTTCATTTTCTTTTAAAAAATTTATCATAGAAAATCCATTATCAAATATCGGCGCAGGGCGTAGAAGTTCATTTGTGTTGTTGTCAATTATCATTCCAAAATTACCTAAATGTCTATCTTTATTGCAAATAACACTATCAAAAAACATTAGATTTTGTAAAGACTCTTTTCCATATATATTTGATAGTGGGTCAATAGTTTCTAAACCTCTTTTTTGTAAAGATTGCTTATCTAGCAAATAATAAATAGCTATATATCCCTCATTTTCATTAGTAAAGATAGGGCAAGTGCTTACAAGCTGTCCGTGAAATTCTCTCAAATCATAAGAAATATGCTCAAATCCTAAAACTTTTGCGATTTGTGCCATATAGTATTCGCTATATGCTTCTTTGCCTACATTTGATTGTTTGTAATTTGCGCTTACACAACCTTTATATAAATAAATTTGCCCATTTTCTCTATGCCAGCATTTTTTTAGCATTCCATTTGTTGTGTATTCAGGAGAGCTAGTGATTTTGTTTGCTTTGTGTGAATTTCCACTAAAAGCAACTAATTCAAGTGCTTTGTCAAAATCATTTGTGTAGAGATTGTATTTTTGCCATTCATAGTTTTGATTTGCTGGGATTATCCAATAAGAATCATTAAGTGATAGCCCTAATGATATGTCAATATAATCCATTAGTCCCTCTTGTTTATTTGTGTGGCTATATGTTGCTACAATCTCATCTATAAATTCCCTATTTTTGGGTGCTTTGCGCCCATTTATCCATTGTGTGAGAGAATTTGCCAAGTCTTGTATGTCTATACTTTTGGGCAATAATTTTTTATCTATGATTTTTATATCGCTAATTTCATTTGTATAGCTTTTTTCTTGCAATGTTTGTATAAAAGATTCTTTTATACTTACTTCAAATTCCAAAACAACGCTATCTTTGTTTTTTAGCAGATATTTCATATTTATCCTTTTTAGGTGTTTGCGGATTTTGGGTTGCAAGGTTTTGGATTATAGCACAAATCTTTTTGGCTAGCATAAATGCCAAAACTGCTTGCAAAACTTTGCTTACCCCTAAAAATTTTGACAATGCTATAAAATCATTTATGCCTTTTATGATGAAGTGCGATGAAGCGTGATAAAGTGCGTGTATAGATTTTGCAAATGATTTAAGAAGCTAGTTTGGAGTAGCAAAAGTATTGCAATGTGCTTAGCCAAGTGTGCTTAGCAATGATAAAAGACATTTGTCTAGTGGGTTTCCTAAAACGACTACCAACTATTCCCCCGAGACTATCGTAGTGCGCTTGGTGTAGATATGTTTGATTTCACTTGAGACAAAATCCACCGTGCTAATGTCCTCTATCCCACCATTTTTGGTTGCTTTGATAATCGTGTAGCCAAGAAATACAGCGCATTTATGCGACTTGCTTTGCTGACTTTATGCGGGTGGGCTTATGCCTGTGGCTTGCTAAGGGATATAGTTTGTCGCACAGGCACTAAGCGTAAATAACGCAAGCAGTATAAAAGGTGCAAAAAGGCTTGGCAAAGATGATTTTCTGCCTAGCTTTGCTAATTTAGCCTTTGTGGTGGCTTAAGACTTTTTGCGTGTCTTGCTAGATTTTGCTTTGTTTGTGTTTGATTTATCCGCTTTTCCTGCGATGATGAAGCGCAGTGCATTTAGCTTGATAAATCCTGCGGCGTCCTTTTGGTCATAGACGCTGTCTTCTTCAAATGTGCTATACGCGGCGTTAAATAGGGAGTTATTTGACTCTCTGCCTAGAATGATTACATTGCCTTTGTATAGCTCTACGCGCACGCGTCCGCTTACACGCTTTTGGGTGTAGTCGATTAGGGCTTGGAGTGCGCGTCTCTCATCGCTAAACCAAAATCCATTATAAATAAGGCTTGCATATCGTGGCATTATCTCATCTTTTAGGTGGGCGACTTCTCTATCTAGTGTTAGAGATTCTATTGCGCGGTGGGCTTTTAGGTAGATTGTGCCTGCGGGGGTTTCATAGCAACCGCGCGATTTCATACCCACAAATCGATTTTCTACCAAGTCAAGTCGCCCGATTCCGTGTTTGCTACCTAGCTCATTTAGCTTGCTCCAAAATTTTGCAGGGCTTAGCTTTTTGCCATCGATTGCCACGCCATCGCCATTTACAAAATCAATAGTGATGATTTGGGATTTGTCTGGGGCGTTTTTGGGACTGACACTCCACCGCCACATATCATCTTTTGGTGCTTGGCTTGGGTTTTCTAGATTTTGCCCCTCATAGCTTATGTGCAATAGATTTGCATCCATTGAGTAGGGCGAGGCATTTTTCTTTTTTTCGATAGGGATTTGGTGCTTGGCTGCGTAGGCTAGGAGTTTTTCTCGGCTGTTTAGATTCCACTCACGCCACGGGGCTATGACTTTTATATCTGGGTTTAGCGCGTAAGCCCCCAGCTCGAAGCGCACTTGGTCGTTGCCTTTGCCTGTCGCGCCGTGTGCTATGGCGTCTGCACCAACTTTGCGAGCGATTTCTACAAGTCGCTTGGCTATAAGAGGGCGAGCAATACTCGTGCCTAGCAGATATTCGCCCTCATATATCGCATTTGCGCGAAACATAGGAAACACAAAATCAGCGATAAACTCTTCGCGCAAATCCTCAATAAAGATATTTTTTGGCTTGATTCCTAGCTTTAGGGCTTTTGCTCTAGCGGGGGATACTTCTTCGCCTTGCCCTATATCTGCAGTGAAAGTGATGACTTCGCAGCCATACTCATCGCCTAGCCATTTGAGTATCACGCTTGTGTCAAGTCCGCCCGAATAAGCAAGGACTACTTTTTTTATGGATTTTTTGGTGCTTTTTGTGGTGGTTTTAGCAGATTTTGCCATCTGGTCGCTCCTTATGAAGTAGTGAAGTGGCACAATTATAATAGATTTTGGAATATGTTTGGGAAAGTTTTGCAAGAAGTTTGCTTGTATATTTTTTTGCGAGATTTTTTTTTGTGGGGTTTTTATTTAAGAAGCTTTTTGAGTTTTTGTAAAAATATTTTAGGGTGGGATTTTGTGTTTTTAAGTTTTTAAAATCGTGGCGGATTTGGGCAATAAAAAAGCTAGCCCTTAAGCCTTATCCCTAGAAAATCTGCCAAAAAATCTAAAGACAAGCACAAGGCTAGCTAAAAAGCTAAGATTTTTCCAAAGGATAAATCTTAGCCCCAAAATCTATTTAAGAGAGAAGTCTTAGTAGATTTTGTTGTGCTGCGTTTGCTTGGCTTAGCGCGTAGCTACCAGATTGCGCGAGAATCGTCCATTTGTTGAACTCTGTTGATTCTCTAGCGAAATCCACTTCGCGGATTCCACTTTCAGCTGCTTTTACATTCACTTGTGTAGTGGAGATGTTATTCACAGTTGCAATCATTTGCCCTTGCACAGAACCCAAATCAGCGCGGATTTTGTCAAGTGTCTTTGTCGCAGAGTCTGCTATGTCGATAACCACCATAGCACCTCTTAGGGTTGTTACACCAGCACCTAGCACTTGATTTCTTGCCACAGCTGCGTTGTTTTCGTTTGCACCAGCAGCAGAGCGAGCGTCTTCTTTAAATAGCCCTAGCACATCGCGTAGGTTTACAACTGTTTCAGCTACGGCTTGTCCAGCTGCATATCCTGTGGAAGCAAGGTTACCTGTCCCAGATACAAGGATATCGCGAGAGTCTTGTCGCACAAGTGCCAATCTACCATAATTCACAGAGCCCGGTCCTGTTAGGACTTGCCCGTTCATCTTTTCGATAGCTTTTGGACCATTTGTTTGCTTACCACCACCCACAGGAGTGCCAGCTTGAAGCACGATACCGCGTCCATCAATAGAGCGCAAGTTTAGTCGTCCTTCATTGTCAGCAAATGCTTCTACACCTGTTTCAGCAGTTGCAGCGTTAAACGCTTGGACTAGTCTTCCATCGCTATCAGCTTGCTTGATACCTTTGATGTCTCCTAGTGAAAATCCATTGATGACAACGCCTAGCATTTCACCTGCTTGGATTTCTTGGTCGGAGGTAGAAAGCACGACAGCATTAGCACGGATACCTGTTTTGTCAGCAGTTTTGTTGATGACTTCTGCTAGGTTTCCTAGCCCTGTGCCAGCAGTGTGAGAGATTTTGACAGATTCTAGCTGGACATCATTGACACCATCGACTTGGCGGAATTTGATAGCCACTTCACCAGAAGCGGTAATCATCGCACCTGTCTCAAGGCGAACTTGCCCGATTTTGTCAGAAGTAGTCGCACCGATAGAGGCTTTGATAGATTGGTTAGAATACGCACCTACTTGGAATTCTTTGTTAGTCCATTGACCAGACAAAAGAGCTTGTCCATTGTAAGCGGTAGTGTTACCCACCATATCTAGACCTTGCACCAAGCGGATAATGTCGTTTTGGATTGCCTTACGAGAAACGGAAGTTTGTCCATCTTGTGCTGCTTGGATAGCTTTGGTTTTCACAGTGTCAAGGATTTTAAGCATTTCGTCCATCGCTTTATCAGCGATTTGGATAATACCCATACCCTCGTTTGTGTTTTGGATAGCTTGTCCTAGTGCGCTAGCTTGAGTGCGCAAAGAGTCTGCGATAATCATACCAGAAGCATCATCAGCTGCCTTATTGATACGAAGACCTGAGCTTAGTTTCTCAAGAGAGTTCTTGAGATTCCATTGTGTTCCTACACCTTGCACATGGGCATTTAGTGCCATGACATTCGTGTTGATTTGAAAAGCCATTGTGAAACTCCTTTTTGGGATTAGTCTAAAGGCATCCTTGCCTTTGACTAGGCTAGAATCGACATAAAAAAACTCTTTTTAATAGAATTTAAGGGATTTTTGGCAAAAACCCCCAAAAATACGCAAATATTTGACAAAGTATTTGAATTTATATATCTTTTATGTGGTTTTAGTGGAATCTCGCAAAAATGCCAAAAAGTCAAAAAATAGAGTTGTCTTAAAACGATTTTTGCGTTTGTGATTTTGTATTTAAGCGGTGATAATGTAGTGCGATAATTTGACTAATCCACATTTATCGTGCGGAAAAATAGCTCTCCATACTTGCTATTTCTATCCACATAAGAGCAAGTCTCTTGCAAAGATAAATCATTTTCTAGGCATTCTAGTAGCATTTCTAGCACCATTACTGCATCTCGTGGTGCGATATGTGGGGGGCATTCTTTGGCATTTGTGTAGTGTCGGTGGAGTTTTTTGATAAGCTCAGAGTTGCGCACTTCTACTATCATTGATTCCATAGGGGCTTTAAAAAACATTGTTTGAGTTTTGGTGTTTATGGAGGTGTAGAAAATATCAAGCCCATAGATTTTTTGGCTATATGAGTCAAAGAAATATAGTGATTTGTTTAGATTATCACGAAAAATATCTATCATAAGGGATAAAATCTGTATTTTTTGGTCTTTTGTGTAAAAATTGCCAATAGGCGAGAAGCAAAACTCTAGCAAGGATTTTATCGAATACCACTCACTAGCGTTAAATGAATAATCTCGCATTTTTTCCCCGCGTCTTCTGCGGTAGGATTCTGTTAGCTCATCATTGCTTTTTTTATACACAAGGGGGACTATGAAATCCCTATACGCAGGATTTGGGAACGATGGGTGAATGATTAGCGAGCCCTCATTTTCGTTTTCATAGATATATTTTACCCCAGCACAATAGCTCTCATCAATGATACTTATTTCACTCACACTTGCAGAATCTAACAACTCATAAAACTCTTTTTCATCGCATTCCCATATTTTTTTTGGGTAGCGCAACGCTTTTGAGATAGCATTTCTAATATGTATGTTTAGCTCTTTTTTGGCATTCCCCTCTATCCAGCTAGCCACAGTGCGCCTATCTTTTTGCACCATAGTGGCAAACTTACTCACGCTCAAACCAGAGCGGGCAAACATTTTTTGTAATCGTTGTGTAAAATCTAGCATTACCTTTCCTTTTTCTTGCAACATTTTATAAATCTTGCAAATGATTTTTGTGAAGCGTTTTTGTTACTTTTTTTGCTGTTGTCTATCGATTTTTCATAGATTTTGCAAAAAATTTTAGGCTTTTTACTTTTTGTAACACTTTTTTGGGTGTTTTTTGGGTTAGATTTTGGCTTTTAGGTTAAAAATTTTTATGAAACTATACAAGATTATTGCACAATTTTTGCGCATTTTTGTAAAAAGTAGTCGTTTTTTGAAGTTTTTTCCAAATCTTTTGTGCGTATTGTCCCAAAAATTTGATTCTCTTTTTGCGTGGATTGTGCCTAGATTGTGTATGAAATCGTTTATAATGGAATTTCCCTAACAACAACTTTTAGGAGGTAAAAATATGGGAATAATTTATGATGAAACATACAAACGGTCAATAGAAAATCCAGAGGCTTTTTGGGCAGAGGCTGCGCAAAAAGTGCATTGGTATAATGAATGGGACAATGTGCTTGATGATAGTGGCGAGCATTATAGGTGGTTTGTAGGAGGCTGTATGAATACCTGCTACAACGCGCTTGACTTGCATATTCATCACGGCAGAGGCGACCAGCTAGCCCTCATCTATGACTCCCCCGTAACGGACACAAAGAAAAAATACACCTACAAGCAGTTGCGCGATAGAGTGGCAAAGACAGCGGGGATTTTGGCAAACAAAGGCGTAGTCAAAGGCGATAGAGTCATCATCTATATGCCGATGATTCCAGAGGCGGTGATTGCTATGCTTGCGTGTGCTAGGCTTGGGGCGATTCATAGCGTGGTGTTTGGGGGTTTTGCTTCCCACGAGCTAGCGATGAGGATAGAGGACGCAAAGCCCCGCGTGATAATGACAGCAAGCTGTGGAATCGAAGTAAGCAATATCATCGAGTATAAGCCTATCTTAGATGAAGCAATCAAAAAATCCCAACACAAGCCAACCACTTGTATCGTGTGGCAACGACCGCAGTATAAGGCAAGTATGCTTCCTTGGAGAGATGTCGATTGGGAAGTGGAGGAGGAAAAAACCCACCCCGTAGAGCCTGTGCCTGTGCTCGCCACCGACCCGCTTTATATCCTCTATACTTCGGGCACGACTGGCACGCCAAAGGGCGTTATCCGCTCAAATGGTGGGCATTCTGTGGCGATGAAGTGGAGTATGGATAATATTTATAACGCCAAAGAGGGCGATGTGTTTTTCACCGCTTCTGATGTAGGCTGGGTGGTTGGGCACTCATATATCGTGTATGCGCCACTTATGAATGGCTGCACCACGATTGTCTATGAGGGCAAGCCCGTGCGCACGCCAAATCCTGCGAGCTTTTGGAGAATCATTGATGAATACAAAGTCAATATTTTGTTTTCCGCGCCTACGGCATTTCGCGCGATTAAGCGAGAAGATTCTAAAGGCGAGCTAGCCAAAAAATACAACCTTGATAGTTTGCGAAGTATTTTTGTCGCGGGCGAGCGGTGCGATAGCGATACACTAAAGTGGATTGCAAAGGTTACGGGCAAGCCTGTTATTGATAATTGGTGGCAAACAGAGACAGGCTGGGCGATAGCGGCAAATCCTATGGGGCTAGACCCTATGCCTGTCAAACCGGGGAGCCCTACCAAGCCCACACCCGGATTTAATCTAAAAGTGCTAGGCGAAGATGGTAAAGAGCTAAAAGCGGGCAAAAAAGGTGCGCTCTGCATTAAACTACCGCTTCCACCTGCGTGCTTAATGGGAATCTGGGAAAACGAGGAGCGGTATCGCAAGGGCTATTTGGAGCATTTCAAAGGCTACTACCTCACGGGTGATACGGGCTATATCGACAAAGACGGCTATGTCTATGTGCTAGGGCGAATGGACGGCATAATCAATGTCGCTGGGCACAGGCTATCCACAGGCGAAATGGAGGAAGTCATCTCCAAACACCCCGATGTCGCAGAATGCGCAGTAATCGGCGTAAATGATGAGCTAAAGGGCGAGATTCCATTTGGCTTTATCGTGCTAAAGCAAGGAATCGAGCGCGACCACAAAGGAATCGTAGATGGCGTGGTTTCGCTTGTGCGCCACCAAATCGGTGCGGTAGCGTCATTTAAAACCGCAGCGGTAGTAGAAGCACTGCCAAAAACGCGAAGTGGCAAAATCTTGCGCAAGACTTTGCGAGAAATCGCTGATGGCGTAGAATACGCTATCCCTGCGACTATCGAAGATGTGAGTGTGCTTGATAGCTGCAAGGAGGCAATCGCAAAACTTGGCTACCCAAAAGAAGCTAAAAAAGAAGAGCCAAGCACGAAGTAGGTTTTAGTTAGATTTTGCGGATTTTACGCGCAAAACCTCGCCCTTGCATAGAATTTAAATTTTAAAATAAGGAGTTCAAAATGAGTAACATAACTTCAGCAGGAAAGAGATTTAGGCAGGCATTAAAGGAGAATTCTCCTTTGCTAATCGTAGGCACACCAAACGCATACTCCGCGCTGCAAGCCACCAAAATCGGGCATAAGGCAATCTATATCTCTGGCTCGGGCGTGGCAAGCGTGAGCTATGGGCTACCCGATTTGGGAATCGTGGGACTAGAGGATTTTTGTATCGATGTGCGTAGAATCACTTCGCGCGTGGATACGCCTTTGCTTGTGGATTGTGATACGGGCTTTGGTGGGGCGTTTAATATCGCCCGCACGATAAAAGAGCTAATCCGCGCAGGTGCAGCTGCTACACATATAGAAGACCAAGTCGCACAAAAGCGTTGCGGACACCGCCCAAACAAAGAGCTCGTAAGCACGCAAGAAATGTGCGATAGGATAAAAGCTGCAATGGATGCCAAAATCGATAGTGAATTTGTCGTTATGGCACGCACCGATGCGCACGCTATCGAGGGGCAGGATAAAGCAATAGAGCGCGCTGTGGCTTATGTGGAAGCGGGAGCAGAGATGATATTTGCCGAAGCGGTGCACACACTTGAGGAGTATTCTGCCTTTGTCAAGGCAGTCAAAGTCCCTGTGCTAGCAAATATCACAGAATTTGGCAAGACACCTTACTTTAGCGCAGATGAGCTAAAGGGTGCGGGAATCTCAATGGTGCTTTATCCCCTCTCGGCAAATCGTGCGATGAGCAAGGCGGCAAATACTGTGTATAAGTCGATTTTGGCAAATGGACATCAAAAAGATGTGCTTGATATAATGGAAACGCGTGAGGAGCTGTATGCAATGCTTGATTATTATGCGTATGAAAACAAACTTGATGAGTTGTTTAAAAAATAGCGTTGCGGAAAGACAAACCCACATAAATCAAAAAAAAAGGAGAGTAACAATGAGCAAAAGTGAAGCGAGCAAAAAAAGTGGTGGCTTAGCAGGAATCATCGCTGGACAAAGCGCGATATGCACCTGCGGGCTAGGAAATGGGCTAAATTATTACGGCTATTCTATTGAGGATTTGGCTCATCATTGTGAGTTTGAGGAAGTGGCGTATTTGTTGCAGTTTGGCGAGCTACCAAATGCAAACAAACTTGCTGAATACAAATCTAAAATCGCCGCGCAAAGAGGACTACCAAAAGAGCTAAAAGAAGTCCTAAAGCAAATCCCAAAAGGCGTGCATCCTATGAATCTTATGCAAAGTGCGGTGGCGACACTTGGTGCGCTAGAGGGAGAGAGCGAGGATTTTAGCGACCAAGATAGCAAGATTATCCGCTTGCTTGGCGTGCTTCCTAGTGTGCTATGCTTTTGGCACAACTTCGTTTATAACGGCAAGGAAATTGATTTTGCAAGCAAGCAAGATTCTATCGCGGGGTATTTTTTGGAAAAGCTAAAGGGAGAAAATCCACCAAGCGAGTTTGTCAAAGCTATGCACTGCTCGCTTATCCTCTATGCCGAGCACGAGTTTAACGCCTCGACATTTACAGCGAGAATCTGTGCTTCCACACGAAGTGATATTTTTAGCGCGGTGGCAGCGGCTATCGGTGCGCTAAGAGGACCGCTTCACGGTGGAGCAAATGAAGCAGCAATGCACCTAATAGAGAGCTTCTCTAGCGTAGATGAAGCCATAGCTGGCGTAAATCACAAGCTAGAGACAAAGCAGTTGCTAATGGGATTTGGACATAGAATCTATGGCGCAGGTGGCGACCCACGAAACGCGCTTATCAAAAAGTGGAGCAAGAAATTAGGAGGCGACACGCTTTTATTCAAAGTGAGTGAAGCAATCGAATCGCTAATGAAAGAGAAAAAGCCAAACTTGCCTCCAAACGCGGATTTTTATAGTGCTTCAGCATATCACTTTATGGGAATCCCAACAGAATACTTCACGCCCATTTTTATAATGAGTAGGGTTTCTGGCTGGACTGCTCACATAAAGGAGCAAAGGGCAAATAACAAGATTATCCGCCCTAGCAGTGAGTATATAGGCGTGCCACCTCGTGGCTTTGTAGAGCTTAAAAATCGCTAAGACTCTAAAGTCTAGATTCTAGAATCTAGACAAAACGCGTAACCAAAACTAAACCAAACTAACCAAAAGGAGAACACAATGAGTAACGATATGGGAATACTAGAGGCAAAACGACCTGAATTTGACGAGCTACTAACCAAAATCGCAAAATATGCTGATGAGTTTGTAGCAAAGAGTGATGTAGCGATAGAAACGGCAAAATACTGCCTAATGGATACGATAGGCTGCGGGATTTTGGCACTAAAGTATCCTGCTTGCACGAAGCTACTAGGACCAAGTGTGGAGGGCGCGGAGTTTCGCCCGCTAGGAAGCAAGGTGCCGGGCACAAGCTATCAGCTAGAGCCTATTCGTGCGGCGTTTAATGTCGGGGCAATGGTGCGCTGGCTGGACTTCAACGATACTTGGCTAGCTGCAGAGTGGGGACACCCAAGCGATAATCTAGGCGCAATCTGGGCAGTAGCAGACTATGTCAGTCGCAAAAACATAAGCGAGGGCAAAGAAGCACTCAAAGTCTCTTGCGTGCTACAAGCGATGATAAAAGCGCACGAGATTCAAGGTGTGCTCGCACTAGAGAACTGCTTTAACAAAGTGGGGCTAGACCATGTGCTACTTGTGCGTATTGCTAGCACGGCGGTAGCGGCAAAACTTTTGGGCTGTGATTTTAACGAAATCCGCAACGCAGTTTCGCACGCATTTATCGATGGTGGTGCGCTTCGCACTTATCGCCACGCGCCAAACACAGGCTCACGCAAAAGCTGGGCTGCAGGCGATGCGAGCTCTAGGGGAGTGGATTTGGCACTCAAAGCAAAAACGGGCGAAATGGGCTACCCAAGCGCACTAACTGCGAGCTTTTGGGGATACCACGATGTCAAAATGAAAGGGCAAAAGCTCACAATCCCGCAAGAATTTGGTAGCTATGTAATGGAAAATGTGCTTTTCAAAATCAGCTTCCCTGCGGAATTTCACGCGCAAACTGCGGTAGAAGCCGCGCTAAGTTTGCATAACGAAGTCAAAGATAGGCTAAATGAGATTGATAAAATCATCATCACCACTCAAGAATCTGGACACCGAATCATCAACAAAGTAGGCGAGCTAGCAAACCCCGCTGATAGAGACCACTGCATACAATATATGGTTGCCGTGCCGCTTATCTTTGGGCGACTTGTGGCTGATGACTATGAGGATAGCGTAGCAAGCGATAAGCGAATCGATGAGCTACGCGCAAAAATGGTGGTAGAAGTCGATGAGCGATACACACGTGAGTATTTGGAAGCTGATAAGCGCAGTATCGCAAATGCGGTGCAAGTGATTTTCAAAGACGGCTCTAGCACACAAAAAGTCGAGGTAGAATACCCAATCGGGCATAAGCGCAGACGCAAAGAGGGAATCCCCGTGCTTGAAGCGAAGTTTAGGACAAATCTAGCGACTAGATTTTCGCCAAAGCAGTGTGAAAGGATTTTAGGCGCGTTTGAGAATGATAAAAATCTGCTTAATATGAATTTTAATGAGTTTAGCGATTTGTTTGTGCTGTAATTGTGAGGTGGCGTGCGTGGTGTGAGAATTTTAGGCGCGTGGGAATCTAATATCCCCGCGCAAAATCTAAGTGTAGCTCGAGAATTTAAAAACCACCGCGCAGGGAATCCCTAACGCGGTGCGAGAATTACGCGGTGTGAAAATTTGCTCGGTGCTAAAAATCAATGTCGTGTAAGGAGGGGGAATCTAGCAAAAACCACAAAAAACCACAAAATCACTTGCTAGTGTTTTATCTACTAGCAAGAATCTTAGATTTTAAGCAGGGCTTGGTAGAATCGCTAGCTTAAAAAATATTTTTATAAATACCTCATACTTTCTCATAAAAAATATTCAAATTCACATAAAAATTTGGTATGCAAAGAAAATCTATAAAAAAATACACTGAAAAAAACTTAGCGACTATGTGCCTTAAGAAACGATTTTGTAAAAAAGTTGTAAAAAGAATAGATGAGGTTTTGCAAGAAAAATAAGAGGCGACAATAGAGATAAAAGGCTACAAGAAAAATAAAATGCAAAAAAGCGACAAAAAAATGGTGGAGTGTAGGGGGTTCGAACCCCTGACCTCAACGCTGCCAGCGTTGCGCTCTCCCAACTGAGCTAACACCCCTTTTTAGACTTGACAATCAAGCTAAAACTACGCCAAAAACTTATAAAATCTAAGAACCAAATCCTACCAAAAAATCCTTGAAAAATCCCTAAAATAAGCAAAAAAACTCCAAATACTCCTCAAATATTTTCCAAGCACTTTCCAAACTTTTGAGATATAGCAATTTGCCAAAAATCATTAAGCGGTTTTGATAAACGCGTTTGAAATAAATATTTGTCCCCTACAAAATAGATTTTGATTTAAAGCTGTGGGATAAATCAAGCATTATTTAGGGTAAAAACTTATTTTGAAATTTTATAGGCACTCTTATTATGAAGCTGTTTTTGAGAATTTATAAGAATTAAGTGCATTTTTATTTTATTATTATTTTTTTGTATTATAATGCGCTATTTTTATTTAAGCGAAATAAAAATCGCTTTTAATAAAAAATAAAATCTACCCGCAAAAAAAATCTTGCAAAAAGGAATAAAAATGAAAAGGCATACCCACATTAGCGCGACTTTGAGCGTGGCTTTGGCTACTATGCTACTATCTCAAAGTGCTATTTCAGTAGAGCTAAATGCAGACAACGAGAGAGAGAGAGAGAGAGAGAGAGTAATCCTAGCGCAAACTAGCCTAGAATCAAAAGAGCCACAAAGCGTAAAATCTAGGGATAAAATCGATTCCGCGCTAGACACCACAAATAACACAAACACCACAACTTCTACAAACGCCACAACTGCTACAAATCCTGCAAACACTTCGCAGGATTTACCTCCTCAAAGCACTTCAAGCAATCACTCTAGCCAAAGCACACAAGATGATTTAGACACCCAAGCAAGCTACAAAAACTTAGAAGCAAAAGATTTGGGGAGAGTAAGTGCTAGCGCACCAAAGCGAGAAATGAATAGAGAAAATACTATCTTTATCGACAAGGAGGACTTGGCAAACAAAGGATATGCAGACTTGGAGCAAGCCCTCACACACCAAGCCTCTATCACGCTTACCCCTAGTGTAAATGGACAAAGACAAATTGACATTCGAGGGCAGGGCTTAGATGCAATCAAATCTGTAAAAACATACATAAATGGTGTGCCAATCAACATAAACGACACGGGCTATGGCGCAAGTCGCAACGGCTTTTCGCTAAATGGAGCAAATCCATTTAATCTCATAGACATTAACGACATAGAATCCATAGAAGTGCTTGCAGGTGGCGGCTCTGTGCTATATGGCAGTGGCACACGCGGTGGTGTGGTAAATATCATTACCAAGAAGCCTAGCAAAAATTACGGCAGGGTTAGCCTAGAGGGAGTGGCATACGAAGCAAAAGAAGCTCTAAGTGGCAAAGCAAGTGTAGGTGGAGGATATAATATCAAAGACAAAGCATTCATAAGTGCAAATGTATCTTATGCCTACAAAAATGGCTTGCGCCCGAGAGAATACACCAAAAATGCCTATGCCTCCTTGCAAGCCTCATACCAAATCAGCGAAAAACACAAGCTAGATTTTAGTGCGAACTATGCAAAATCTTATCAATTTTTTGCAGGCTATAATAATAAATTTATAAATGGCACACAAGAAAAATCTATCTCTGCAATGAAGCAAGAGCGATATAGCACGCCTACACAAGCTACTTTAAATGGCGTTGTTATGCAGGATTTGGTGCAGGCTTCTTTGAAATATAGCGCAGATTTTAGTCAGCATTTGAGCTTTAGCGCACTTGGATTTTATTCATTTAGTGATTTTGCTTTCCCTGAAATTTCAGGCGACCCAACGATTGCAAATGCAAATATCACAGGCACAAATAGCAATCACAACGCAGGTGTGTTTCTAAAGCTAAAGCACAGCACCAAAAATAATAAATTCTATGCAGGGCTAGATAACAATGTCGAAATCAGTAGCGCAAATAGCGGAAGTAGCGATAAGCGTGAAGGGGTGAGATATAGCGGTGGAGTGTATTTGCTAGATTCGTTTATGCCGAGTAAATATTTCTCACTCACAGGTGGTGCAAGAGGAGAGGTGGTGTATTATGATGTGGATAGAACTGCGGTTACAAGTTTTGCTAACCCACCTACCAACATTGTAAGCAGTTTGGGTTCACGCCAAGATATTAAGGCAAACTATGCAGCCGAAATCACTCCAGCATTTCACTACGGCGAGGCAGGAACTTTGTATGCCAAAGGCGAGATAGGGTTTATTAGCCCTAGTGTCGCACAGATTATAAACGCGATTAGCACAGGTAATAGTTCAAAAGAATTTGCAAAATCAAACATTAAGCCAGAGCAGTATTTCACAGGTGAGATAGGGTGGAGAGATGAGTTTTTGTTTTCTAGCTTTTCTGCAAGCGCGTATTATACGCACTCATTTAATGAAATCCGCTATATCTATCAAACCGCTGTAAGAAACTTTTTTAACCTTGGCGAGACGCAACGATTTGGCTTTGAGTTTGTGAGCAAACAGCGACTTTTTGATAAGATTTTGAGCTTGCAAGAATCGATAAATTTTAACTACTCAAATGTGCTAAAGGGGAGAGATGAAACTGCTACATTTAATGCTAATGCCATAGGTGCGAGCGATGCAAGCCAAGAGGGCAAGCAAATCCCTTATGTGCCCATAGTCAAGGTAAGTTTGCTAGCAAATGTGCAAGCTATAAAAGTAGGCAAGCATTCTCTAAATATTTTTTATAACAACAGCTACTATGGGCAACAAGTAGATAACAACTACGCGCTAATGAATCGTGGAGGATATGTGCTAGGGGATATAGGATTTACTTATGCTTATAATGGATTTAGCATAAGTGCGGGCGTGCGAAATGTGTATGATAGCTTTTATATCGCTTATCAAAGTAGCTCTAGCTCGGTTAGAGGCCAAACAAATACACATACTAGGACTTATCTAGCAGGCGAGGGGAGAAGCTACTATATCGCAGGTAAATGGGAGTTTTAAGCCAAGCAAAGCATAAGCAAAAGTCGCAAGGCAAGTAAAGCGCGTAAAAAAGCAAAGCATAAAAAGCAAAGTAAAAATGAAAAAATCTAAAAGCTATTTTTTAAGATTTTGCTACGCATTTTTGCTAGCAAAGTCTTTTTTGCAAAAATTTTTGTAAAAAAGCAAAATCTAGTTTTGCTTAAAAAATATCACTATCTATACGCATTTTTAAACACTTCTAGCACAGATTTTATGCAGTATTTTATATCTTTTTTGCTCATCGCTTGATGAAGTGGGATAGAGATTTCAGCTTCATACCACCACTTTGCTTTGTGCCTTGCCTTGTGTCCTGCTTGGCTTTTTGCTTGTCTATCTAGTGTGCAATCCCTAAAAAGCTCATAATCAAAAATCGGCTTATAATGCACCTGCACACCTAGTCCCCTTGCTTGCAATGCTCTAAAAATCGCTTCTTTGTGGGGGATTAGCTTATTTGACAATAAGATAGGGTAGAGATGATTTGTGCTTTTGATATTTGGAGGATTTTGCGCGTGGGTGGGGGTAAAGTATTCTTTGGCAAATTTTGGATTTTCACAAAAAGCCTCATCATAGATTTTAGCGATTTTTTCCCGCTTGGCTAAAAACTCATCGATTTTTTCTAGCTGTGATAGCCCTAGTGCAGCTTGCAATTCGTTTAAGCGGAAATTAAACCCAAAATCTTGCACCTCACTATCCCAAAGTGAAATCTTGCTAAGCCCGTGTGAGCGCAAAAGTTTTGCTCTCTCATAGATAGATTTATCATTTGTGATAATCGCTCCACCCTCTGCGGTTGTGATAGGCTTTATAGCGTGGAAGCTAAAAATACTCACATCTGCAAAAGTGCCGATTTTGCTTCCATCTAGCTCGCCACCAAAGGCGTGAGAGCTATCAGAGACAAAGGCTAGATTGTGTGCTTTAGCAAGGGACTTTATTGATTTTGCTTCTACACTTTTGCCTGCGAAATCCACGCTTACGATTCCTGCGATATTTTGCGCTTTTGCATTATTGCCTGTGGTGTTTGTGATTTTTTTTGCTAGTAGGGATTTTATGGATTCTACGCTTATGTTGCCATCGTCTAAAATATCAGCAAATATGGGCTTGCACCCGCACGCAATGAGCATATTTGCCGTAGCCACAAAGCTATTTGGCGTGGTTATCACACTTTGCCCTTGCTTAAAGGCGCAACGATACGCGCAATACAGCGCGGAAGTCGCAGAATTAAAGCAAAGCGCGTATTTTGCTCCTATGTATTTGGCGATTTTTTTTTCAAACTCCTCACATAGCTCGCCCTGTGTCAAAAGTGGGGATTTTAGCGCGGATTTTACACGCTTTATGTCGCGCTTATCAATTAGCTGTGTGCTGTATGGTAGAAATATATTGCTTTTTTGGTTTGGCATTTTTTCTCACTTGTGCTTTTGTCTAAAGTATGGGGGTGGTTTATTGTTGCAAGCCATTTTGCCTTATAGCTTCATAGAGTGCTATGCCTACGGTTGTAGCGAGGTTTAGGCTTCGTGCTTTTGGCGACATAGGGATTTTGAAAGTTTTTTCTTCATTGTCTTTCAAAATCACTTCATCGATTCCCGCATCTTCTCTACCGAAATACAAAAAGCATTCCTTTTGGAATCGTGCTTCATAAAAAATCTTTTTTGCCTTTGTGCTGAAAAAATAATGACTGCAATCAAGCGGGTAGCACTCCCAAAAATCCTCCACACAATCCCACTCTTTTAAGTCCAAATGCTCCCAATAGTCCATTCCCGCGCGTTTTAGGTATTTGTCATCTAGGTGGAATCCTAGCGGGTGGATAAGGTGTAGCTTGGCTTGCGCTGCTACGCAAAGCCTGCCGATATTTCCTGTGTTTTGGGGGATTCTAGGCTGAAGTAAGATAATGTGTGTCATTTTAGCACTTAAGATAAAGATGATAAAAAGAAAAAAGCAGAATCAAAATGTCTAAAACATAAAAAAAGCATTTGGGCTAGAATCTAACCCAAATGCTTAAAAATGCAATGCTTAAGGCGTCAAAGTCAAACACGCAAAATCCTAAGCAAAATTACTTTAAGATTTTGGTGCTCTTGACTTAAAAAGCTACTGTGCGTTTGACTCTTGGCTTTTTGCTTTTTCGCCATCGATTAGCTCATCAACGGTTTGAGCTAGTTTTTTGGCAGCGGCTTGATTTACACCTTTTGCTTTTTGTAGATTTTCTTCCAAAAGTCGTGTGTCAAGTTTTTCGATTTTGATAAGCACATATAGATTTCCTGTTTTGCTTACCCATTTATTTACCACGCGAGAGCCAGCTAGAGACTCATTTACGCTTTGGCGTATGGCTTGGACTGCTTCTTGGTTTACGCTGTCTTCGCCACTTGTGGTTAGCTCTCTATACTTGCTTTCTACTTGGGTGTTGATTTGCCCTGCAAGCTTTGTGCGAGCAGCTGCTTCTGCTTGAGTAGTGGCAAAGCTAAGATTGTTGTTTTTGATTTTGGCACTGCCTGTGGCAGCAAGTAGCCCAGAATCGCCCGTAACCCAATCAGGTGCGCCATCAAATTCTGCTGCTACGGCTGGGTCGTTTTTTATCCCTTGTAGTCCGCCTTTGTCGCCACAGCCTACAAAGCCTAGTAACGCGATAAATCCAAACACTAGCCCAAGAACTAGGTTAGCTGACATTTTTACTACATTCCTCATTTTGAATCCTTTGTTTTGGAATAAGCTCGCATTATATCCTTTAAAAGATTAACGATTTCTAAAAAACGATATAATGCGCTTAAAATAACCTTATATGAGGTTTTTTCCATTTTATGCACTTTGTTTGCGCAAACTTGGCAAGTCTAAATTTGACAAATCTTAACAAAATCAACAAAAAGGATAATGATGTGCAAAAAAGATTCTGCTAGCAAAAATCCACAGATAAAATCTTTGGCAAAAACTCCCACAGATTTGCCCTCAAACTCTAAATCTGTCAAAAACTTAAGCACGAAAAAGCGCGTTTTTTCGGGCATACAGCCCACAGGAGAGATTCATCTAGGAAATTATTTGGGTGCGGTAAAAAATTGGGTAGATTCCCAAGATGAGTATGAAAATATCTTTTTTATCGCCAATTCTCACTCTATCACGATGCCTCATAACCCAAAAGAGCTAGAATCTAGCACTTATAAACTAGCTGCTATGCTTCTAGCTTGCGGGATAGATACGCAAAAATCCGCACTTTTTGTCCAAAGCGCGATTGATTATCACCCTGCGCTAGCGTGGATTTTGGATTGTAATATTTCTATGGGCGATATGGGGCGAATGACGCAGTTCAAAGATAAGAGTGCGAAATCTAGTGCACAAAAAGCAAGTGTTGGGCTTTTTAACTACCCTGCGCTTATGGCGGCAGATATTTTACTCTATGAGGTGGATTTCGTCCCTGTGGGACAAGACCAAAAGCAGCATTTGGAGCTTACGCGCAATGTCGCACAAAAATTTAATCGCGACTATGGTGAGTGCTTCAAAATCCCAAATCCACTTATCCAAAAAGTCGGCGCAAAAATAATGGGACTTGATAATCCTCAAATAAAAATGAGCAAATCCCAAAAGGGCGAAAATCACGCAATATTTTTGCTTGATAGTCCTGAAGTCATCACGCGCAAAATCAAAAAAGCTACGACAGATTCTGCGCGTGAAATCGTGTTTGATGAGAATCGCTTGGGGCTTTATAATTTGCTATGTATGTATGAGATTTTTAGTGAGCAAAGTAGAGAGGCGATAGAAGCTGAGTTCGCAGGCAAGGGCTATGGCGAGCTAAAGTCTAGGCTAGGGGATTTGCTAGTAGAGTCTTTGCGTCCTATTAGAGAAAGATATGATGAGATAATGCGTGAAAAGGGCTATATAAAGCAGGTTTTGGAATCTAGCGCGGACAAAGTCCGCCCCATAGCCAAAGCCACTTATGAGAGGGCAAAAAACCTTATAGGGCTTGTGTGAGATGTATAAAACAATAGTTTTGCTAGAATCTAGCTTTTTTGGTTTTTGTGTGGGGATTTGGCAAGATTGTTGCTTTAGATTATAAATCAAAAATACTCTAAAAAGGTGCATACTTATGGATACACAAAACACTTCGCAAGAAACTCACAAAAACACTTCTAGCACCTCTAGTGATAGCCAACTAGCTGTATGTATCGCTCGCAGAGCGATGAAAATCGTGATATTTATCGGTATGGCTTCAGTGGTGCTACTAATGATAAATATCTATATACTTCTAAACCAAATCACTGCTACCGCGCAAATAAGCCGAGAGATAAAAACAATAAAGCAAGTGCTAGGAAATCCCTCTAGTGAGGACTTTGGCGTGGAATCTAGCCAAACGACAAATCAAAACCAAATCAACACTAAATAAGTAGCACTAAATGAAATCCGCAGAAAATCAACAAAAGCGCGTATTTATCATTCACGGATTTGACGCGCACCCGCGCAAGCATTGGTTTGTGTGGCTAAGAGAGCAGGTAGAAAATCTAGGAGCAAAGGCAGAGATTTTGGCTATGCCAAATCCACAAATGCCAACCCTAGAACAATGGCTAGAGTGCATAAAGGACAATGTAGGAGTAGCAGATACAAATACTTTTTTTGTCGCTCATAGTTTGGGGACGATTACCACACTGCGCTATGCCCAAACGCTAAAAAAAGATTCACAAAAACTCGGTGGAATCCTGCTTGTATCGGGCTTTTGTGCTCCACTTCCCTCACTTCCACAGCTAGATAGTTTCACAAGTGGAGAGCTAGAGTATGGTAGTATCATCTCTACCGCTCGCTCTCGTATCATCATCGCTGCAAAAGATGACGAAATCGTGCCTTGTGGGCTAAGTCAAAATCTAGCCCAAAATATTGAAGCAACATTTGTGTGCGAGCCAAAAGGAGGGCATTTTATGCAAAGCGATGGGTTTGATACTTTTGAGCTTGGATTTTGTCTATTGCGTATGCAGCTAGAATGCTAGGCATACTAAACACGCTTCTAAATTCTAAGCCCCATTCTAGGCACATTCCAGCATAGTGTGCTTAAGTGGGACTTACTTTAGTGATAATACAAACTCACCTTTAACAAAACTTACAAGCACTTCGCCACCTTTATCTAGCTTGCCACTAATGATAATCTCGCTTAAATTTGCCTTTATCTCACTATCAATCGTCTTTTTTATCTCTCTAGCACCTAGTGCGCTCTCGCCACTGCTCTCACTTAGACGATTTAGTGCGCTGCAATCAAGTGTGATTTTTATCCCGCGACTCTTTAGCGACTCGTTTATATCGCTAAATATTTTTTGTGCTATTTTTCTAAATTCTGCTTTGCTAAGTGGGTTGAAGTGAATTAGTCCATCAAGCCTACCTCGAAACTCGGGGCTAAAAATATCTTTTAGCGCACCGCTTATGCGAGCGGAATTATCCGCACCAAACCCAATAGCATTGCCCTCTTTGCTGCCTGCATTTGAAGTGAGAATCAAAATAGAGTTATTAAACCGTGCGATATTGCCCATATTGTCCGTAAGGGTGGCATTATCCATCACTTGTAAGAGGATATTATAAATATCGCTATGTGCTTTTTCTATTTCATCTAGGACAAGGACACAATGCGGATTTTTGCGGATTTTATCTACGAGGATTCCGCCATTTTCATAGCCCACATATCCTGCTGGCGCACCGATGAGGGTAGCTACGCTGTGGGCTTGAGAATACTCGCTCATATCAAATCGCACAAATGCCATTCCCAAATGCGAGGCTAGCTCTTTTGCTAGCTCTGTTTTTCCCACACCACTAGGACCGCTAAAAAGAAAGCTACCTATGGGGTGGTTTGGCTCTTTTAGGTTTGCTTTGGCGATTTTGATAGCGCGGACAACTTTGTCTATGGCTTCATCTTGGGCATAAATGCGCTTTTTTAGTCGCTTATCAAGGCTTTTTAGTGCATTGCGCTCATCTGCATTTACTTGGGATTTGGGGATATGATAGGTTTTGCTTACTACCTCTTCGACATCTTTTTTGGTAACGATTATGGTGGGTTTTGCAGAGTGCTTGGGGGTTTTTGATTTGCTAGATTGTGTTAGTTTTGTAGATTCTTTTAGTCCCACAATTTTGTTTGCGATTTTGGTGTTTGTGGTTTGAGATTGTAAGTTTTTTGGATTTTTTAGAGCGTTATTGTCTTTTGACAAATCTAAATTTTTATCGCTTGGGTAGTAGCCACCTAGCGCAAATCTTGCCCCCACTTCATCTAGTAAATCAATCGCCTTATCAGGCAAAAACTTATCGTGTATATATCGATTTGCTAGCTCTAAGCACGTTTCAAGTGCTTCATCATCATACTTTAGCGCGTGAAATTCCTCATAAAGTGGCTTTAGTGAGTGTAAAATCTCTAAGCAAGAATCTAGGCTTGGCTCTTTTATGTCAATGGCGCAAAATCTGCGTGATAATGCTTTGTCTTTGTCAATGCTTGTTTTGTATTCGCTAAAAGTGCTAGCACCGATGCAACGGATATTGCCATTTGCAAGGGCTGGTTTTAGCAGGTTTGAAGCGTCCATACTACCCCCCGAAGTCGCACCTGCACCGACTAAGGTATGAATCTCATCAATAAAAACGATGACATTTTCCCTCTCTTCTAGCTCGGCTATGATTGCTTTTAGTCGTTTCTCAAAATCCCCTCTATACTTGCTTCCTGCGACAAGTGCGCCCAAATCAAGCGCGTAAATCGTGGCGTTTTGTAGCTTTTGGGGGACTTTGTTTTGCTCAATGGCTAGGGCTAGTCCCTCGACAATGGCGGTTTTGCCAACGCCGGGCTCACCTAGCAGGATTGGGTTATTTTTTTTGCGCCTGCAAAGAATCTCACAAATGCGCTCTAGCTCACTATCTCGCCCGATTAGTGGGTCGATTTTGCCCTGCTTTGCAAGGGAGTTTAGGTTTTTAGAAAAGCCATCAAGTGAGGATTTTGTAAGTGTGCTTTTTGATTTGTTTTTCGTAAATGCTGCACCCGCTTCAAAGCTAGGCTGTGGGCTAAAATCTGCTCGCATATTTTCGGCATTTTGTTTATCAAAATCGCTAAAACTTGGGATATTTTCCAAAATATCAAGCCTAGCGACTTGCAGACTTTTTAGCAATCTCGCACAATAGCTATCTTGCTCCTCCATAGCAAATGCCAAAAAATCCCAAAATTCTACGACATTTGCTCCTGAAGTATCCGCGTGGCGAACCATTTGAGAAAACACTCGCCCCAAAGCAGGGGTTTGTTTAGGTAGTGAAATTTTTTCATTGCTTGGAATATATCTTATGATATAGTCTTTTATGTGGGATTCAAGCTGTGCGGTGTTTGCCCCGCAGGCTTCCAAAAACTCTTTGCTTTTTTTATGCACGATAAGCCCCAAAAATATATGCTCAATGGTTAAATACTCGTGGTGAAGCTCTCTTGCTACCCGCACGGAGTAATCAATAATCTCACTTAGCGTATCAGTAAAAATAGGCTGGGCTCTAAAAGGTGGATTTGAAAATGGCATTTTGGATTCTCTTTTTTGGATTTTTTTAGATTTTGGTTTGGCTATTTTACTCGATAGATTCTGCGTAGGCTTTGAGGGGGAATTGCGCTTCTTTGGCGGCTTTTATGGTTTCTTGGACTTTGACTTCGCCTATGTCATAAGGGTAGATTCCACCGATTGCCTTGCCGTTTTTGTGGATTTCTAGCGTGATAGCGATAGCTTCATCACGGCTTTTAGAGTAGATGCTTTGGAGTATTTCTACGACAAATTCCATTTCTGTGTAGTTGTCATTTAGCAAGATTACGCGCACCATTTTGGGTGTTTCTAGCAAAAGTTGGGAGTCTATATCAAGTTTTGTGCTAAATTCTGGCATATTTGTCCTTTTGGCGTTTGGCATTTGTGGTGATTCTCTAAGTCTATTTCTTGCAACCACATACCACATATTGTAACAAAAATTTGGCATACATACACTAAATCTATCTAATTCTGCTCGCCAAATATAGCAAATCTAGCACACAAAAACTTATAAGTCTTATAACAATCATAGAATCGCCCAAATGCCCCAATAGAAAATCCAAATTTAATCAAATTTATATATAATTCGCCCTATGAATAAACAAGTAAGTGATAATTTTGCCAAAGTGCGTTTGTGGCATTTCGCCCTAGCGGTGGGCATCTTTGCCTTGTTGTTGGGTGCGTTTAATCTCTTTGGGTGGAGCGAGGCGCAAGCATATCCGCACATTCAAAAGGATATTTTTTTAGCTATCAATTCGCTTTATTCAAACGCCCCCGCCCTCGCGCACAATCTCACTCAACTTGGCGATGCGAGCGTATCGCTTGCGTTGTTGCTGTGTTTTGCACTTATCGCACCAAAGCTGTGGGAAGCACTCATCTCTGGTTCTTTGCTCTCTCTTGTGCTTTGTCAAGGCTTAAAAGCACTCTATGCTATTCCCCGTCCAGCGCGGGTTTTTGGTAATGATGCCTTTAATATCATCGGCGAAAAGCTAATGGGCTCAAATAGTTTTCCATCAGGGCATACCGTTACGATATTTACGACACTTTTTGTGTTGCTCTTTGCGTTTATGCCACACACAAATAAAAAGCGTTGTTTTTTTGCCTTTGGCATTATTTTATTTGGTGTGTTTGTGGGGCTTTCGCGTGTCGGGGTTGGTTGCGCATTATCCCTTAGATGTGTTGGCTGGGGCGTTGCTTGGGTGCATTTGTGGGATTTTTGGCGTGCTTGTGGCGAGCAAGACGCGCGTTTTTGCGTGGCTAGAATCGCGCTTTGGTTTGCTTATTTTCACGCTTTTTTGTGCGATTGAAATTGTGCTACTGCTTAAACATATCGACACATATAATTTAGCAATATTTTATCTTGCGCTTATTTGCGCGTTAGTTTGTCTTTTTGTGATATTGCACGCATATTTTACACGCGCTTTAAATGTAAAAACAGAATCTAACCCCATAGCCTTTATTTTTGTCATAAGTGTATTGCAAGTTGTATTTTTCCATTTTCCTTTGCTAGAGTTTGTGCACTCAAATCTATCGCTTGATTCACTTAGCGCGGTTATTTTATTTGCTTCGCTTGTGTTGTTTTTATTCGCACTTGTGGCGTTTGTGCCACTTTTACTTGCACTCATTTCTTTCAAGCTCACTCAAATATGGTTCGCGCTAACCTCACTTGCAAATGCCTTAGCAGTGTATTTTGTCTCTACTTATGGCGTGTTTTTGGACAAAACAATGATGGGCAATCTTTTTAATACAAATATCGCAGAATCAAGCGCGTTTGTGTCTTTTAAAATGGCATTGTGGATATTCGCGCTAGGCATTGTCCCAGCGTATTTTATCCTCTCTTTAAAGGTGGCAAAGCCCACGCGCAAAGCACTTGCTAAACTAAGCGGACTAATTCTTTTGGCTCTTATCGTGCTTGCGGGGATAAACTTTAAAAACCTACTTTGGCTTGATAAGCACGCAAAACAGCTTGGCGCGCTAGCTATGCCTTATTCATATATCATAAACTCTGTGCGGTATTTTCAAGGTGAGCTAGCCAAAAATAAACGCGAGATTCCACTGCCTGATGCGCATATCATAGATGATAAAAAATCCATAGTTGTGCTAGTGATTGGCGAGTCAGCTAGGGCGCAGAATTTCTCACTTTATGGCTACTTGCGCGAAACAAATCCACTTTTAGCAAAAATTGAAACGGGGGGGGGGAGCTTAAAGTATTTTAATGCAAAATCAAGCACGACATACACCAGCGCGTCTGTGAAAAATATGCTATCACACAAATATAGCGGGGATTTGTATGAGATATTGCCAAACTATCTTTCGCGCGCGGGAGTTAGCGTAGTGTGGCGTTCATCAAATTGGGGCGAGCCACCACTGCATTTGCAAAATATTATGCGATATTCTCAGCTAGCACAAAAATACGCCTCCCTTGATGATGGCTATGAAAGTGCGCTTGTAGCGAATTTAAGCGAAGAGATTGAGGGGGCAAAATCGCCCAAAGTGCTTATCATTATCCACACAAGCACAAGCCACGGACCAACATACTGCAAAAAGTATCCGCCCAAATTTGAAAAATTTACACCCGTGTGTAAGAGTGTCGAGCCAAAGGGCTGTGCGCAAAGTGAAATCATAAACGCCTATGACAACACAATCCTTTATACTGATTTTTTGCTACATTCAATCATCGAGCAACTCCGCAAACTAGACAACTATGATAGCACGATGATTTATGTGAGCGACCACGGGGAGAGTTTGGGCGAAAATGGCGTGTATATGCACGGCATACCGCTGGCTTTCGCACCAAAAGAGCAATACGAGATACCCTTTATCGTGTGGAGTTCTAGCACAAATCGTATCAAAGATTTGACGGAAGCAACGCATTTTCATATTTTTCATAGTGTTTTGGCATTTTTGGGTGTAAAAAGCGAAGTGTTTGATGGAGGGCTAAATATATTTAATGAATAAAATAAACTATCAATAATACACATTACCTTACATTACCCTTTTGTAAAATCTTAAAAATCTAAAATTTGCTAAAAACGCAAAATTTCAAATCTAAATGATTTTTTAAGAAAAATCTTGCAAGATTTTCTCTTCTAGTTTGTGATAGGGCAAGCAAATCGCACTAGAGAATTTTGAGCGGTTAAAAGTGCGCTGTCGCTTGGCAAGCTGCCTTGTATGTGTGGTAATATTTTGCGCTAGGTTTTGCAGATTTTGCTTATCTGTCAAATCAGTATTGCTTTTAAAGGCTTGGAGGCATTCTTTTAGCCCGATAGCCTTAAATGGCTGAATCTCACTCCCATAAGTGTCTAAAAGCCATTTTGCTTCACGCACTAGCCCGCTTTCTATCATTGAGTTTGTGCGCTTGCTTATGCGCTCATTTAGCTCATCTTTTGGCGTGTCTATGGTGTAGATAGGTATATTTGGCAAAAGTGGAGTTTTTTTGTGTGTGGAAAAATATTCACTTGGTGGCATACCACTTGAAAAGTAAATACATAGCAGTTTTTGCAACCTGTAAGTATCGCTTGGGTGGATAGATTTTGCCGAAATCTCATCGATAGATTTTAGGAATGCGTAAGGATTTTCTAGTGTGGAGATTTTTTGGCAAATCTCATCGCTAAGCGTAAAATCTTGCGGGGATAAGCCCTGCATAATGCTATGCAGATAAAATCCACTTCCACCCACTAGGATAAGCCCATTTGTATCGCTAGTGTCATTGCTTGTTTGGTTTGTTATTTTACTTGCTGATTTGGCTACTATGTCCTCTAGCGCACGCGTAAAAATCCTCATAAACACACCCGCACTGCAATGCCAACTAGGCTCTAGCTCATCTATGCCATAGTGCTTGATTTTGGCTAAATCCTCCTTGCTAGGCTTTGCTGAAGCGATAGAGATATGCTTATAAATACTTAGAGAATCAAATGAGAAAATCCGCATTTTTAGCTTGCTAGCAAGGCTTATAGCAAGATTGCTTTTGCCACTTGCAGTAGGTGCGACAATGGCAAAAATTTTTGGTGGCAGGGGTAGTGGGCGTGGGAGGTGTAGTGAGTGTGGCAAGTCTTGTGAATTTGACAAGCCTGATAAGTCGGGCAAATGCGAAAGGTGTTTAGAGTGCATTTATCGGCTTTGTGGTATCAGCAGAAATCTAGTGTTTGGGGTATTGGGCTACTTGGGAGAGACTTAGCACAAGCCCGATTGCTAGGCAGTTTGCAAGCATAGAGCTGCCACCATAGCTAAGGAAAGGCACGGCAATGCCTTTAAGCGGGATAAGCCCTGCTACACCAAGTGCGTTTATAAGGAAGCTAAGCCCGATAAGCATAGCAATGCCCACACAAAAAAGATAATGCACATCGTTTTGGACGCGATTTGCGATTTTTAGTATGCGATAGACTATGTAGATGATGAGTAGCACACACACGCTAAGCCCTACTAGCCCTAGCTCCTCGCCTATGCCAGCTAGCACCATATCAGTATGCACTTCGCTTAAAAAGCCTAGCTTTATGATTCCATTTCCAAGCCCTGTGCCAAAGATTCCGCCATTATATAGGGCATTGGTAGCGTGGTAGATTTGGTAGGGCTCTGGCAGGTTTTCTACGCGCAAATAATCAGCAAAGCGGTGTGGCAATAATGGCAGTATAGAATCTTGGGCATTTGCATACCACGATTTTAGACGATTGATTCTATGCTCTGAAGTGGCGATAAAAAGGCTTGCCAAACTTCCGCTTACCAAAAGCAACACCCCAAAAAGTCCCGAGCTTCCACCTGCTGCGATTAGCATTATGGTTAGCGTGAGGGCTAGCAAGACTACTTGCCCTAAGTCATTTTGCATAACTGCAAGCACCATAACCACTAGCACAAACACCGCGATATAGGGCAAAACTACTAGGATTTCTTGGAAAATATTTCGGTTTTGGTTTGATGCAAATTTGCGCGAAAAACTCCACGCCAAAAAAAACACGAACCCTATCTTGAAAAACTCGCTAGGCGCGATAGAGATAAGTGGCAAGCGAATCCACCGCTTCGCTCCGCCCGCGGAAGTCGCCATACTCTCGGGCAAAAACGGCATAACAATCATCAAAAAAAACGCCACAAAAAATAGCAAAAATCCAAATTTGAGAAAAAAAGTGTTTGGTTTGCATTGAGCCAAAGCCCACATAAGCAAAATCCCCATAACCGCACTTGCAAACTCCCTTTGCACGAAGTGTAGCTCGCTATAATGATATGCTAGCACGGGATAGCTAGATAGTGAATAGCTCATCACAACTCCTATGCCGATGAGTGCGCTAGTAAATAAAAATAGCCTAGAATCTGCCATTTGCGCGTCCTTTTGGGAGGTTTTGATTTTGTGTTTGATATGGTTTGTTGCTAGGTTTTACGGATAGATTTTCTGTGGTTTTGTTGCCATAAATTAGACATTTTAAGAAGTGAGGAGTATAGCGAAAATAGCACAATATATACTAAATTTGACTTAAACAGCCATTTCATAGAATTAGATTTGCCAGAGTGCAAAAGATAAAAACGCTAGTTACGAACTAAGTTTTTTATTTACAAATCGTTTTTTTTTTTTTTTTGTAGCCTAGCATTTGTAAAAAAAGCTAGGAGGTTTAGCTATGTTTCGGGCATTGTTTATGTTTGTTGTGTTTATTTTTGTTGCAAATGCTAGAGAGATGAGTGGATTTTTGGTGGCGTAGAGCTAGGCTATGGTTTTGCTGACTTGATAACCCAAGAAACACGGTATGAAAGCGTAAAACTTGTGAGTGGTGGAGGGCAAACAACCACAAATAGCAATACCAAAGACACAACCCAAACTGACTATTGGTATGGTAATGTAACCTATGGAATCCTTGCAGGATACAAACAATTTTTTAACAAGTATTTTGGTTTGCGATATTATGCTGATTTAAGTTTTTTGAATGTCGATTTTCCTATCACAGAAATAGGCATTCCAAATACTACTCGCAATCAATTTGGTAATGGAAATACCACAACTATTACCACTAGAGAAGTAACAACAACGCAAACTGCCGCTACGCTAATGAATTACACTGCAAATATTGATGCTTTGGTTAATTTTGTAAATTTAGAAAAAGTAATTTTTGGTGTTTTTGCTGGTGTTGGCATTGGTGGTTTTACTTGGATAGAACAAAGCCAAAATTATACTAATTTGTTTTTTGCTACAAATGTCGGTCTAAGGACAAGCATTTTACAAAATCATAGTGTAGAGTTTGTGGTAAGAATCCCTATTGTGTCGGAGTCCAAGATAAATATCCAAGAACAAATATTAAAGATTCTAAGCTTGTGAGTGGTGGAGGGCAAACCACAACCACCACTATGACGGATATAGAAATACTAGATAGCAGAAAGCAAAGCTGGAATTTAGCTTTGAGGTATATTTATAGTTTTTGAGGTTTTTATAAACTTTTTGTGTTGCTTAAGTTTTGCGTAGTTTTTGTGGTTTAGATTTTGCTTTTAAACTAGAATTTAAGCTAAAATTTATGTATGTGGTGCTAAAATCCGCGTTTTCAAGTCGCTAGTATAGTTTGTATATTTTTTGTGCTTGTGTGGATTCTTAAAAGTTGCACAAAAATTAAGTTATACAAAATTTTGGCGATTTGTGTTTTTTCTTTTTACCCGCAGTTTTGGCTTTATCACGCTCGTGTTTTTGGGGTCGACTTGGCTTCGACAGGATTCTCTTCCCTTGAGTGCATGTCAGCGCGGGAGGCTGTAAAACTCCCACTTGCAATAAACGCAAACAACACAAAATTCGCTCCAGCCTACGCAAAAGTCGCGTAAGCTTAACTAATTTCGAGCCGATTATCCTAGCTATACTAGCTCACTAGTGATGGTCGTAACTTCTGCTAGTTGCGCTTGCAATCTCGCTTTAGGATTTTAAGCAAAGACTTATAAAGCTTTTTGTGTGAGGGTTTTTAGGTTTAGCCACACAAGAAATCTAAACCTATGAAAGCATGTAGATTCTCTTGATTTGGAGGTGAGTTTTGGACTGGGGTTCAACTCCCCACGACTCCACCATTTTTTGCTTCTTTTTGCTTCCGTTTTTTACTTCTTTGAAAAACTCTGAAAACTTTTTGTAAAGTCCTTAGACTTTCCCATCTTTTTAGATTCTCATAAACCTAAGTATTTTTACTTTTTTGTTTATTTGCTCCACCCGCGAGTAAGTGCGTGGCACTGCATACAGCGATGATTGATTTTTTGAAACGCTTCATAAGCTTTCATTTTTTGGTTTTTGCTTAGGAAATATTCTAGGCTTGTGCGCTCTTCTACGATATTGTTGATAAATGAATAAATAATCGGTGCGTAATTTAGATTATTTTTTGTCAAAAAGACTTCGATATTAAACCTCCTTAGCGCGTCAAAATCCACTTTGTGTCGCGTGATTCCCTCTCTCACTAGCTCAAAGCGATTTAGGCTAAACCCTTTTTGGATTAAATCGCTATCATATTGTAGCTTTTGCATAATCTCTACAATGTTTGATTCTGCGGAGTGGGCTGGGCTAGAAAAAAGCACCACAAAAAGTGCAAATGTGGCAAAAATCTGCCAAAAAAAATGTGAAAAGTGAGTGTGAGGAAGTCGCATATTTTGCCTTGTAGTTTGGGAATCTTTGATTTTAGCGTTTGTGATTTTATCATTTTGCCAATTGTCATTTCGCAAGGTTTTCTAAGATTTTTGCATTATACTAAAATCTAGTAAAATTTTGCGCTAGAATTCTAATGCTAAAATCTATCACATAAGCCATCAAACTGCAAAAAGAATAAGCAAAGTATAAGCCACGCAAAAAGGACAAAAATGTCGCAAAACCACCAAGACACAAACGACACCAATCACACTAACTACACCAATCACACCCAAGAATCCCCACAGAGTTTAAAACCCTGCTTCAAATGTCTTGGCACGCTTATTGGCATAAATATCGCTCTAGCTTTGGGTGTGCATTTTGTGCTAGGATTTGGCTATGCTATAAGTTTTTTTGTCGCTCAAGTGAGTGCGTTTTTGGTCGTGCTTAGCTCGTTTTATGCGATGAAAAATAAACTAAAAAAGGCTAGCCTTGAAGCTAAAGAATCTAAAGAGGCTAGAGAATCCACAGATAGAAAACTTCACTCCACACAAGATGATGAAGAGCCAAAACCTAGCCCTGTTTCGCGCTTTATCTTAGGAGTGGAGCTATCTTTTGGGCTGTATCGTGTGCTAGCGTATCTAGTGCTAGCAGTGGGGATTGTCGTGCTTATGGATTTGGGGCTTTTTTGCGTGCTGGGATACATCGCTGGAGTGATAGTTTGCCTGTGTAGTATCGTGCTTTTTCAGCTAAAAGGCTATAAATAGATTTTGGCGAAAAACTAATACGCAAAGCGCACAAATGCTCTTAGTGAGTTGCCTTTCCCGAAGTTGTTAGCATCCATATAGGCATAGCCCACGCCCGCACTTAGTCTCATAGCCTCACGCTTCCATAGCGCGAAATCACTCATAATGCTATACTCTGTATAAGTCCCAAAACTTATCATCACATCAAGCCTTGCACCGATTTTTTCTTGCAAATCAATACCGCCAAATACATAGCCATATAGCGATGAGCCTTGTAGATATGGCGCGATACCATTACCAAAAAACGACCTACCATAAAATCTGCTAGAATCACTTAGAGCATAGATGCGGTTATTTCTATTTCCCATTATCCACACCACGCCCCCGCCGAAGTTGAAGTTTTTGATACTCATCGCTTCATCGCCCCACACAAGCACCGAGCTAGCTGCACCACCTTGAGCAATGTCCCAATACTGATACATAGCACGCAAAGTCGTATAAGAAAATAATCCACTCTGCCCGATAGGTAGATTTAGCCCCGCTTTGATTCCGCCCTGAAGCAAAAAGCTGTTTTGCACTTTTGTGTTAAATAGCACAAAGGGTTTTAATAGCACACCCTTGTAGTCAAAGTCTACTCCACCAGCCACTATCTCGCCACCTACTAGCTCATTTTTGCGCGAGCCTGTGTTGTAGCTTATTAGCGAGCCTAGATTTGCTGCGATTCTCTCACCTTGCACATCATCTTTTTGCACTCCATTATAGAGGTAAGAGTTGGCATAAGTAAGCCAATAAGACATTGTCTCCTCATAAGTTTTAAAGCGCAAAGATAGTCCTTGCACATTTCCACCAAGCCATTCAAATTTTGCAAACTCATTGTCAAATCGCCCTGCAAAAAACGACACAAGGCTGTTTTCATAGCCTATGTAGGCTTGCGCAGCATCGCCAGAGCTAGCATAAATGGTGGTTGTTTCTCTTTGCACCCAAGGAGTCCAGCCACCTATCGCGCCTATCCCCCACACAAAGCCATTTTCTAGTGAAAAAGTCGCACCGATTTTTGCCATAACGCCTATGTGGCTATTGCTTGAGGCAAAATCTGCCGCGCCTACTGCGCCTAGCGTGCCTTTGGTGTCGATTTTTATATCAGGGATTTCTAGGGCGTTTGCGCTTGTGGCTAGCAGGCTAGATAATGCTAAGATTTTGAAGTCAAAGATTTTGCTAGATTTTTTTTGTGCGGTGCTATCTATCTTTTTTGAGTTTTGCATTTTTTCCCCTTGTGTTTGGTTTTGCTTGTTGGTGTTTTTGGATTTTAAGATTTTGGTATGCTATTTTTAAGCGTGTGTATTGTATAGGACAAACTTTATAAAAAGTAAATATGCCAAAACTAAAGTCAAAATCTAAAAAGGCTAAAGTTTTATGGTATTTTAGGGAATTTAATGCTAAAATACGCACCAAATTTACTTGCATAAAGAAATATAAATGTCCCCTTTTAGCAAATATGCTAGCGCAAAATCTATCCGAATGTGTGTGTGCTGTCGCGGGAGGTTTGCTCAAGCGGAGTTGTATCGATTTTTAGTAGAATCTATAAATGACACACAAAAAATCATCAAGCCCTATACCCACCAAAGCTACGAGACTAAAAAAGATGACACAAACAAAAAAGGCAAAAAGGGCGAAAAAAAAGGAAAAAGCTTTTATTTTTGCAAAAAGTGCTTGCAAGATTGCCTAGCAGATGAAAAGCAGCTTAAAAAGGGATTTGCAAAAGCTATTAGGGCATTGCCTCAAAATCTAGGAGAAATTCAGGAGATTGCACAAGAATGGCTATCAAAGTAAAACTATCAGAAATCGCACAAGACATCGCAAGAAAACCAGAAGAGGTTGTCGCAAAAGCCAAAGAGATGGGCTTAAAGGTGCATAATGTAACAAGCTCGGTAGATGTCGAAATCGCAGGCTATATTTCAGAATATGTCCTCACGGGTGTAAATAAAATGCCCGCTCCAAAATCTACAAAATCCACCACAAAAAGCACGACAAAATCAAAAGATTCTACCAAAACAAGCCAAGCTAAAAAAAGCGATAAAGAGGATAGTGATAAACCAAAAAAAGCAACTGCTAAAAAAACTAAAGATTCTAAAAAAGAGCAAGAATCTAAAGACACTACAAAAACTTCTCCTAAAAAATCTACAAAATCCACCACACAAAAAGAAGCAAAAACAACAAAAGAATCTAAAGAAGTCTCCAAACAAGATGAAGCAGATGATAGCACACAGACACAAGTTTTATCACAGCAAGCTACAAATGATAAACCAGACATAGACAAAGATTCTACGCTTATCCAGCGAAGCACAGGCATTCGTATCGTCAAAAAAACTCCCCAAGCAGATTCTACACCCAAACCAGCCCCACAGACACCTAGACAAAAGGCTTATGCACCATCTTTGCACGATATGCTAGATAAAGAAATGAAAGATGAAGAGCCACTTATCCGCAAGCCCAAAAAGCCAAAAAAAGTCGCAGCCACGCACCGAGAGGGTGAGCAAAAACTTCAAATCACAAGCAGGGAAATAAGCTCAAAAGATTTTGATGATGAGCAAGATGAAATCGTGCTTTTTGACTTAAATGAGCGCGAAATCCGTGATGAGGACAAAGAAAACGAGGTTAGGCAAATCATCACTGATAGAGTGCGAGTGCAGCGCAAAAATCCGTGGCTAAATGAGACGCGCTCTATCTCTCGCTCAAGGCGCAAAAAACCACCAAAACAACAAGTAGAATCTAATTTGAGTGCAAAAAGTGCGATAGTTATCCCCGAAGAAGTGCGCGTATATGAGTTTGCTGAAGCGGCAGGACGACCACTCACAGAAGTCATCAAAGTGCTTTTTGGCTTGGGACTTATGGCGACAAAAAATGACTTTTTGGACAAAGATGCTATTGAGATTTTGGCTGAAGAGTTTAAGATGGAGGTATCTATCCAAAGCGAGGAGGCTCTGTCCCAAGATGGAGAATCTAGCTTTGATGAAAGTGAGCTATCGCCTCGTCCTCCTGTGGTAACAATAATGGGGCATGTAGACCACGGAAAAACTTCGCTACTTGATGCGATACGAAATTCACGCATAGCAAGCGCAGAAGCGGGCGGTATCACACAGCATATCGGTGCGTATATGGTGGAGAAAAATGGCAAACTAATTAGCTTCATAGACACTCCAGGCCACGAAGCGTTTAGCCAAATGCGAGCGCGAGGAGCACAAGTAACCGACATTGCCATAATCGTAATTGCAGCTGATGATGGCGTGAAGCAACAAACCATAGAAGCCCTAAATCACGCAAAAGCAGCAGGTGTAGAAATCATCATTGCTATGAATAAAATGGACAAAGAAAATGCAAATCCAGATAAACTAAAAAGTGAGTGTGCGGAGCTAGGCTTTATGTCGCAAGATTGGGGTGGGGAGTATGAGTTTTTGCCCATCTCGGCAAAAAGTGGCGAGGGTCTAGAAAATCTGCTAGAATCGATTTTGTTGCACGCAGAGATTTTGGAGCTAAAAGCCGCGTATAACGCACCTACTCAAGCTATCGTGCTAGAGGGAAGTATCCAAAAAGGGCGAGGACCTGTGGCGAGTGTCATCATAAAGCAAGGCACGCTAAAGGTGGGCGACCCTGTGTATGCGGGCACAGCGTATGGACGCGTGCGCTCTATGGTAAATGATAGGGGCGAGAGTATTGATAAGCTAGAGCCTTCAAGCGTGGCCTCTATCGCAGGGTTATCTGAAGTGCCAAGTGCTGGAAGCAAGCTATTTGTCGAGCAAAGCGATACAGCTGCAAGAGAAAAAGCTCAAAAACTAGCCATATATTTGCGACAAAAAGAACTTAGCAAATCTACAAAAGTTTCTTTTGAGGAGCTAAGTGAAATGGTTGCAAAAGGACAGCTAAAGACTATCCCACTCATCATCAAAGCCGACACACAAGGCAGTCTAGAAGCGATAAAAGCTAGCGTAGAGAAGCTAAATAATGATGAAGTCCAAGTAAATGTGATAAATTTTGGTGTAGGTGGCATAACCCAAAGCGATGTCGAGCTAGCAAGTGCTAGTGAAAATTCACTGATTTTGGGGTTTGGACTACGCCCCACAGGAATCGTAAAAACAAGTGCGAAAGAACTTGGAGTGGAGATTAAGACTTATTCGGTGATTTATGATTTGCTAGATGATGTCAAAGCCCTAATCTCTGGACTTATGAGTCCGCTCATAGAGGAAGAAAACACAGGGCAAGCTGAAGTGCGTGAGACATTTAGCATTAGCAAAGTGGGCGTTATCGCTGGCTGTATGGTTACAGATGGTAGTATCAAGCGTGGGATTGGGGTTAGACTTATCCGTGATGGCGTAGTGGTGCACACAGGCGCGATTGCAAGCCTAAAGCGGTTTAAAGATGATGCCAAAGAAGTGGCAAAGGGCTATGAGTGTGGCATAATGCTTGAAAACTACAATGACATTAAAGTGGGTGATGTGTTTGAGACATTTATCCAAGTCAAAAAAGCGCAAAAGATTTAATTTAGCAGAGATTTTTAGGGTTTAGAAGCGTAGCAAGAAGCATAAAGCCAAGAAGCATAAAGCAGTGTAAATGTCTATCCACCTAGAGCGCACCCAATCCCTCCTCCAAGAGCTACTTATAGAGGCACTATCGCAGTTGCAAGACTCGCGTATAAACTCGCTAAATATCACAGCTGTGCGCTGCTCTAAAGGCAAGTATAATGCTCAAGTCTATATCCAAGCTAACACAAATGATGAAAAAGAAAAAAAAGAGATTTTAAAAACGCTTGAGAAGGCAAAGGGAATTTTAAAAGAATATGTGCTAAATGCTAGTGGGTGGTTTAAGTGCCCAAATCTACAATTTAGCTTTGATGATAGCCTAGAAGTAGCGCAAAATCTAGAGCAAATCTTTGCCAAAATTGCGCAAGATTCCAAATAGTCTAGGAAAGATTTACTGACAAAGGCAAAAGATGAAGCACAAACTAAGCTATGAACTAGATAGCGAGATTCAAAGCGAGCTAGAATCGCTTATACACTCTTGTGAGTGCAAGCTTTATGACATAGCACTTGTGCGCGAAAATGAAGTGCTGATTTTACGCATTAGCATTATGGCAAGCAAAGGTAGCACCACGCTTGAGCTATGCACAAAGGTAAGTGAGATTATCTCGCCTTTTTTAGATGTCAAAGATTTTATAAAAGACGCATATCATTTGGAAGTAAGCTCGCCCGGGCTAGAGAGAGTGCTAAAGATACCAAGACATTTTATGCTATCTGTGGGGACAAAGGTGCTTGTGTGCACTATTGATAAAAGCGAGCTAGAAGCCACTATTTTGGGTGCTGATGAAGAGGGTGTAGAGTTTGGGCTAGAGCAATCTAGCGTGCGCATCCCTTATGCAGAATTAAAAAAGGTAAAAACTATTTTTGAGTGGTGAAATGAAAAAAAATACACAAGACAATATGGATTCTAAAGATTTTGGACGAAATCGTGGCGAAAGCTCTAAAAAATATTCTTGTGGGGAAAATCCTTGTGATTTTTGCGAAGTAGATTCTAGTGCGGATTTTGGCGGAGATTTTAGTAAGGATTCTAATAAAGAGCGTCTAGCACACTCTGCCAAAGCGCAAGCTAGCACACAATCTAGTCCTAGTGAAAGTATTGCTAGTTTCCCCTTGCTTCAAGTCCTTGCTTCAAAAATCGCACACTTTAGTGAGCTAGTGGCGTTTAAGCATACGATTTTTAGTGCGTCTTTTATTTTGATAGCTATGTGTGTGGCGAGTGTGGAGAGTAATGGTAGCATTTGGGTGGGGACTAAGACTTTTTGCCTTTGTGCGCTAGCCCTCATCACTGCGCGAAACTTCGCTATGGGGTTTAATCGCTTTTGTGATAGAAAGATAGACGCGCTAAATCCACGCACCACCTCACGCCCAAGTGTAGATGGTAGAATCTCTAGCTTTTCTATCGCTATTTTTTGTGTGGTAAATGCACTTGGATTTATCGCTACGAGCTATTTTATCAACCATTTGGCATTCGCCCTTAGCGTGCCTTTTTTGTTGATTTTGGGTGGATATAGTTTGATGAAGCGATTTAGCTCTTTGGCGCACTTGGTGCTAGGTATCTCTCTAGGACTAGCCCCCATAGCTGGCGTCATCGCCGTGTCTGGCGAGGTAGGCGCGTGGAGTGTGATTTTGGCTGTGGGGGTGGCTTTTTGGGTGGCTGGGTTTGATATTTTGTATTCTTTGCAGGATATTGAAGTGGATAAAAGGGAGGGGCTTTTTTCTGTGCCATCACGATTTGGGGTAAGGGGCGCACTTATTTTTTCAAGAGTGTTTCATATATTTGCGGTTTTGGCGTGGGTGTGGTTTGGTATGAGTGCAGGGCTTGGTGTGTTTGGATTTGTAGGAATTGGCATAAGTGCGATTATGCTGTGCTATGAGCAGTATTTGGTAAGCAAAGATTTTGCCAATATCCCAAAAGCATTTTTCGTAACAAATGGATATTTGGGATTTATATTGCTTGGCTTTGTCGTGCTAGACGCACTTGTTTGATTTTTGGCTAGCGATTAGGATTTGTAGATTTTTAGCAAAAATCAAAAATTTTAGATTCTATCGCCATAGAAATACGCACCAAACCAAAAGTTTCTACATTCTGTGGCTTTGCATTCTTTCTTTGCATTTGGATTGTCAAAATCTGCGTATTTTTCTCGCACTTTATTGCCTATCTCGCTATTTTCTCTAAAATCAAAATTAAGTTCTCTAGCGTTTTTTATGATGATAGTTTGTTCCATAAATTCCCCTTTAACTCCTTTCTTGTTACCCTCATCATAGATAAACCCTATATGCAAATAATCCTTGCCGTTTGTAGAATCAATACACAAGTAATGTGGCACTTCACCATTATGTCCGTTGATTTTTGGATTTATAGGCATTTGCTCACTATCAGCTTCAAATGGATAATCCTCGCCTATTTTGACTTTTTTGTGAAAGCCTAGCAAGACATCTTTTCTTGGCTTAAAGCATTTTTTGCATTTTTTGCTTTCATCAAATCCTTTTACACTACTTATCCAAGCCCACTTAGCATTTTGTAAATATTCGCCTTGCCCCTCAATCTTTAAGATAAATTGTTTGTGCGATTTTGACTTGCCGTTGTTTTGCATTTGCGTTTCCTCACTTGCTAGGATAAATTTTCTAGGATAAAACCAAAACTATATCAAAAAAAAAAAAAACAACTTGTCAATTAGTGGCTAAAGAAAACGAAAGAAAACGAAAGAAGTAATCATTAAGAAGCTATGCTTAGGGTGGTTTTGTGATTTTAAAGCCTAAGGGCATAAAGAGAATGTTATCCCCCCTGAATGTTTGATAAATGAGTTGATAACTTTTTGCAAAATTTTAAAAAATGTGTAGATTTTGCAAAATTTGCAAAAAAATATGCAGATTTAATCTGCTACTTAACAAAGTTTGGGCAAAATACTGCCAAACGCTTTGTAAATTTGCAAAATGCTCGCAAGAAAATGCTTGTGAAACAATAGCCTCCAAGGCAATATTTTCTTAGACATTTTGCAGATTTGCATAACCCCCCCACAACCCCCACAATCCATACAAAAGGAAGCCAAAATGGAAAACCGACTTTTTACCATTGCAAGTCTTTTTAGCACTGACCACCACTTCATCATCGCTTTTTACACTATCGTTTGCGCTGTCGTAACCGTGGCAGTAGCAAAACTAGCCACACGCAAAATGAGCGTGATTCCAAACTTTTTGCAAAACCTACACGAAGCCGCTATAAGCGGAATGCTCTATATGGCAAAAGATGTCATCGGCGAGGAAAAAGCACGCAAATACTTTCCACTTGCTGGCACGATAGGATTTTATGTGTTTTATTGCAATATCATCGGTATGATTCCGGGCTTTGAAGCTCCTACTTCTGCTTGGGATTTCACGCTTGTGCTAGCACTGATTGTGTTTTTTTATTATCACTTTGAGGGGATTCGCACACAGGGTGTTATCCACTATTTTGCTCACTTTATGGGACCTGTCAAATGGCTAGCCCCACTTATGTTTCCTATCGAAATCATCTCTCATCTATCTCGTATCATTTCGCTTTCTTTCCGTCTTTTTGGAAATATCAAGGGTGATGATATGTTTTTGCTTGTTATGCTTATGCTTGTGCCATACCTTGTGCCTGTTGTTCCTTTTGCGATTTTGCTTTTTATGGCTGTGTTGCAAGCATTTGTATTTATGATTTTGACTTATGTGTATTTGGCTGGTGCAGTCGTAGTCGATGAGGGGCACGCATAAGCGATACCTTGAAGCAAACTTTTAGTTGATTTAGAGTGTCGATAATGTCTTTTTTTGGGAGTTTTGAAGCATTTTTGCCTAGAATTTTAGAGTTTTTTTGTGGGCTTTTTTTTGGGCTTGGGATTTTGGGTGCGTTTATGGGATATTTGATATTTGATATAGTGTTTGATGAGCCGTTTTTCTCTGCCTTGCTGGCACTTATCGTGTTTTGTGTGTTTGTGTTTTTTGCGCTAGTGGCGAAATCTCTTTGCCTGCTACTAAAGCAAAATCCTCCCAAAACCTAAAAAGATTTATACAAATGTTTGGAATCGGCTTTTTTGAGATTCTCATTATCTTAGTTGTGGCGGTAATTTTTCTAGGACCTGATAAACTGCCACAAGCGATTGTGGATTTTGTAAAGTTTCTTCGTGCGCTAAAAAGAAGCATAAACGAAGCAAAAGACACGCTTGATAAAGAGCTAGAGATAAGCAAACTTGCAAGCGAAGTAGAGGGGATAAAATCTCAATTTGAAACACAGGTGGATTCTATCACAAAAGATATAGATTTGGGAAATCTACAAGAAATCAAAGAGATAAAGCAAGAAATAAACGAGTTAGAGGGCATAAAAGATAGATTCCAAGATGAGTTGGGGGATTTGGGTAGAAATGTGGGGGCTAGTGATTCTCTCTTTGGCGAGTATAGCGCACTACCAAGCACAAAAAAACAGACACCAACAAAAAGCGCAAAATCTACTACAAAATCCACTTCTAAATCCACCACAAACAAATCCACCCCAAAGTCTACTACAAAAACAACCACAAAATCTGTCCCAAAAAATATAGCAAAATCCTCCAAATCTACCACCCAAAAGCCTACCCCAAAAACTACGACAAAAACTAGCATAAGCCAAAATGGTAAATCCACCAAAAAGCCTAGCGCAAAATCAAAAACGATGATAGGGGCGATATAATGCTACACAAAAACCTAGCGCAAAAACAGCCCACCACAAAAACCAACCCTACGATAAGGCCGTGCTAGAATGTTTGAAGATTTAAAGCCCCATATACAGGATTTGCGCAAGCGACTTGTCATCTCCACTGCCACGATTTTGGTGGCGTTTATTGTGTGCTTTAGCTTTTGGAAGTCCATATTTGAGTTTGTAAAATCCCCCATTGAGCGTGCATTTAGTGATAATGTCAAGGGGACTTTGATGCAGCTTACCCCACTAGAGGGTATTTTTTCTGCGATGAGTATTTCATTTTTGGCAGCACTCGTGATTTCTACGCCTATTATTTTTTGGCAGATTTGGCTATTTGTCGCACCGGGATTGTATAAAAAAGAAAAAAAAATCATTTTGCCATTTGTGTTTTTTGGTAGTGCTATGTTTGCGCTAGGTGCAGCATTTGCCTACTATATTGTGTTTCCTTTTATGATTAAGTATATTTTGATGTTTGGAAATGATATGTTTGCGGCAAATATATCTATTGAAAGCTATGTGGGATTTTTTATACGCATTGTGCTTGGGTTTGGTGTGGCATTTGAGCTACCTGTGCTTGCTTACTTTCTCGCACGCGTGGGGCTTATCACTGATGAAAGCCTAAAAAATTTCTTTAAATACGCCGTAGTGCTGATTTTTATCATCGCTGCTATCATCACGCCTCCAGACCCATTCTCACAGCTACTAATGGCAATCCCACTTGTAGGGCTATATGGGCTTGCTATTATCATCGCCTACTTTACCAATCCTGCCCAAAAGCCAAAAAAGCCCGCAAAAAAATCTACCCACAATTTTTCACAAGGCAAAAAAGATTCTGCTAAGACAGATAAAAACTAACAATGCAAAAAATGGATTATTCTAAAAATGGATTCTTACGCGCTACAAAGCTACGAGTATGATTTGCCAAGCGAGCTTATTGCTAGCTACCCTGCTAGTCCAAGAGAGAGTGCAAGGCTACTTATCTATGAGCGAGCGAGCAAAAAAATCACGCACAGCAGTTTTAAGAATCTATTTAAGTTTATCCCGCCTAGCACGACTATTATCCTAAATGATACGCGTGTGCTAAAAGCTAGAATCTATGGCACAAGGCTAGGCAAAATCCCTGCCCAAAATCCACTCTCTAAAAACGATAAAGCAAACAATAAAACACAAGATAAATCACAAAATCAATCAAGTGGTGGAAAAAGAGAAATTCTCTTTCATCGCTTTATCAGCAAAGATGAGGTTTTGCAAGAAGTATCACAAGATAAAAATCTAGCAGAGATTTTGTCGCAATCTCAAGTGGATTTTTGCGCGCTATGTCAGACAAAAGGCAAGCTAAAAAATGGCGACATAATCGCCCTAGAAAATGGCTATGAAGCTAGGGTGCTTGCCACACTTCCAAGTGGCTATAAAGTCATCGCGTTTTTTTGCCAGCAAAAGCAATGCACTCAATATGAAATCATAAAAATGCTAGAAACTATCGGGCATATCCCACTGCCTCCCTACATAAAGCGCGAGGATAGCCCACTAGATGAGAGTCAATACCAAACCGTATTTGCCACACAAAATGGTTCTATCGCTGCTCCTACGGCTTCGCTACATTTCTCAAAATCTATGCTTAAAGAGCTGTGTTTGCGCTTCTCTACTGCCACACTTACACTTCATATAGGCGCGGGGACATTTGCCCCTGTGGTGAGTGAGGATATTCGCCTGCATAAAATGCACAAAGAATGGCTAAGTATCCCACCAAAGACGCAAGAAGCGATAAAAAATGCTAGTAAGATTTTGTGTGTGGGGAGCTCATCTATGCGTAGTGTGGAATGCTATGCAAGGGCTTTGACAAATGCGCTAAATATCACACAAAAGGAAGTTGCACAAAAATCCGCACAAAATGAGCAAAAATCACAACATTTATCAAGCGATTTCACAAATGACTTTGCAAGCGAAGTTGCAAGTGATTTTGCATTAGATTTCACAAGCGATTTTCAAATGCAGTGCGATATATTTTTGCACCCACAAAATCCACCTATAAAGACGGATTTTTTGCTTACTAATTTTCATCTGCCAAAATCCACCCTCATAATGCTTGTAGCCTCTATGGTGGGACTAGATGAGTGGCGCAAAATCTATAATGAAGCAATAGCGCAAAAATATCGATTCTACTCCTATGGCGATGCGATGCTGATTTTGTAAAGCCACAAGTCTAGCAAGGCTAATAGATTTTTATCCGCACAATAAAATCAAAAAAAGTAATAAAAATGCAAAAATTAAAAAAACTCCTAGAATCCGCCCCGCAGATTTTGCAAGACACCACGCAAGAGTGCGCCTTAGAGAGGGCAAAAGATTTTTGTCAAAATCTGCTTGTGTGGAATGCCACGCACAATCTTAGTGGGGCAAAGCAAGCCGCCCAAGTGGAGGAAAATATCATTGATTCGCTTCTGCCTCTTGCGTTTATCTTGCCTTTTTCTAGCTGTCTAGATGTGGGCTCTGGAGCGGGGTTTCCTGCGCTTGTTATGGCACTAGCGCGTCCAAAAGTGGATTTTCATCTATGTGAGCCACGCGCAAAAAGGGTTGCTTTTCTTTCATTTATCGCTACAAAGCTAGGGCTAGAAAATCTCCATATCCACAAAACTCGCATACAATCTCTAGTAGCTACGCAAGAGAATCTAGCAAAATCTAGCGCAAAAAAAGCGCGAGATTTTGAGCTTATCACTTCGCGAGCACTTATGGATAGTAAATCTCTCATTTTAGCCACACAAGAGATTTTAGAGCCAAATGGGCATTGGCTATTTTTCAAAGGCTCACAAAGTGGCGATTTTAGCGATTTTGCATATCATACACTTAGGGTTTGTGCTAGAGATTTGGCAAAAAATTTAGATTTTGGCTGTGCAAATAGCTATAATAGCGAGCGGGTTTATCTCTATATTTCAAAAAATCTCAACTAACATAAGGAAAAAAATGTTAAAAGGTTTAATTATTGTAGGGCTTTTTGCTCTGCTTGTGGGGTTTGTGATAAATGCTATACGAAAGGCACTAGGGCATTTTAGCTCAAGCAATCAAGCAAGAAACTATGCAGAGCATAAAGCACAAAATGAAACACAAAATCAAATGATACCCTGCAAGCAATGCGGGACATACATAGATACACAAGATAGCTTTAGCCACAGGGGAGTGCATTTTTGCTCCAAAGAGTGCTTAGAGCTATCACTAAGCCAAAAGTAAGGTAGCTTATGATACTCATAGGACACCCACATATCCCAAGCGAAACTTTTAGACATATCACTTCGCTAAGTGATTTGGAGCGGGATTTGCGCTTAAGTGAGGGCGATGAAGCGCGGAGCACACGGGGTAGGGTTTTTTGGTTTGGTGCTAGTGAGGATAGAGAATTTGCCTTAAGTAAATTTTGTGCTAGTAATAAAATAGATTTTGCCGTGATGATAGGAAATATCAAGGAGTGCATTTTAAGTGCGCAATATATGCCAAAATACTTAATAGTTGATTTTAGGGTGGTGGATTTTAGTTTGCTTAGTTTGGAAAATCCTAAGGAAGCGGGTTTGCAGGATTTAAGAGCTAGTGAAAAAGATTTGGAAGCTAGTGGGGAAGATTTGAGAGTGAGTGAGTTTGGCTTAGGAAAGGATTGTAGCCCCTCACATAGCCTAGCAAAAGTTTGCCAAAATATTGCAGATTCTTATCTTTTTGATTCTAAGATTTTGGCTGTTATTCAAAGTGAGCAAGAGATAGAATCCCTAGCGTTATCTCACATTGATGGGGCAATATTTTTAGACGCACTGCAACCCAAATAAACCCACCAAAAACTTGCACCAAAATTTTATTAGCAAAAATCAGGCAAAGCCAAGCTCCAAGCAACGCTAAGCAAGCCCAAAATCTAAAAAAATAATAAAAGGTGATTCTTACGCATTTATGGCACAAAAAGCAAAATTCTCTCCCTATCAAATCCCACTCATTGATGGTGCTAAGCAGTGGTGTATCGCGCTTTTGTGCCTTGCCTTGCTTTGTTTGGCAAAGATAAGCTATGAATACCACAGCTACACAAACTTACCCTTTGATACGTCACAAGAGATAAAAGCCCAAGTCCTACTCCAATACAAAAAAACCAAACCAGATAAGCCAGATAAACCCTACACCGTGATGAAGCTAGAATCTAGTGGGCATATTTTTTATATCACTTCAAAAGAAAATCTAAAAGACTTGCAAGGGCGATTTGTGCGAGTGTATGGCAAAGTCGATAAAAGGTGTGGCTTTGTGGAGTATTTTAGAAGTTGCTTTTTTATCGCTTTTTCTATCTCTCTAATGCCAAAAAGAGAATTTAGCGCACCACTAAAGCAATACTTTGCCTCCCAGCACCAAAGCCAAATTCAAGCTAGCCTTTTTGGTGCGCTATTTTTTGCTGATAGTTTGGCTAGGCAGTGGAGGGAAATAGCAAACAAGCTAGGGCTAGCTCATATCATCGCTATTAGTGGATTTCATTTGGGTGTGCTTAGTGCGTTTTTGTTTGGGCTTTTTGTGCTGCCATATCGTTTTTTGCAGAATAGATATTTTAGCTATCGCAACGAGTTGTATGACTTGGGTGGAGTGATTTTGCTATTTATGTGTGGCTACTTGGTGTTACTAGATTTTACGCCCTCATTTTTGCGTGCGCTTGTTATGGGGATTTTGGGATTTTTGCTACTTTTTTGGGGGCTAGAGATTGTGAATTTCAAACTTTTGGGCTTGGTGGGTGCTATTTGTGTCGCGCTATTTCCAAGCGCTGCGTTTAATATAGGCTTTATTCTCTCAATGGCAGGGGTGTTTTACATATTTTTGTTCGTTAAGTATTGCCCTAAATTGCCTAGTGTATGGAATTTTGTGTGGTATTGGATGGCGTTTAATGTTGTGATATTTTTTAGCATTACGCCTTTGGTGCATTATTTTTTCCCTTATTTTTCGCCTTATCAGCTCGTTAGCATTCCTGTTAGCTTGGCTTTTGTGGTGGCGTTTCCACTGATGATTGCGCTACATATTTTTGGGCTTGGTGGGGTTTTTGATAAATGGCTAGATATGGTGGTGAATTTGCAGATTCCAAGTATTGATTATTACTTATCACTGCCTCTTATGGCTTGCTATGTGGCTTTGAGTTTTGGCTCGATTTTTTCTAGGAAAATCTACTTTGCAATGCTAGCATTCGCACTGATATTTTGGGTGTATTTGCTTGCTAGATTTGTTAGTGCGACTTAAGCTCTATCGTCTGTAATACCACCTTGGCGGGTTTGATTCTAGCTTAGAGCCTAGAAACATACTGTGTTTTTTGGTGTCTCTGCGGATTTTATCCCCCCATCTGCTAAGTGATTGATTGAATTTACTAGCGTTATAAAACATTTTTGACATATTGCGCACTTTGGATACATTCCACGAGCTAATATCAGCGTTAAAAAATGGATTTCCATCAAACATTGATTCCATATCTACTACCTTGCTTGTATCCCACCGCTCAATCCCCCTAAAATCCTCCCTGCAAGTCAAAAACGCATCATTGCACGCAAACAAAAATCCCATATCAGTGATTTTGCTTGTGTCAATCTCGCTAAGCCTTATGCTCTCATTTTGCACAAGCGATACTAGCTCGCTATGGGAAGTTGGCTTGTATCTAGCAGGCTTTTTGCGCTCTAGTGGAAAGGGTAGCATTTCATCTTCGATGACTTCTGCATAGTATGGGCTAAGCCCTTGTGGGAGGGTAAAGGTGCTTGAGGAAGAGAAAGGATTTAGTAGCATTGCATTTGCTTCATTGGTAGTAGGCTTGGCATAAGAAGAGCTAAAGCTAAATTGACTTAAATCAGCCATTTGCCTTTCTTGTTGCCTCTCTTGCCTCGCATTAGTGCGTCTTTTGGGTTTGTTTTCTCTGATGTGTTGAGAGCGGATTTTGCCAAACGAAGTAGGACGAGTTTTTTTTGACTTTTTAGAATCCTCCGCCATAATTCTTTCAAACTTTTCATAATCAAGTCCGCTCATTTTGCCACACCCGCTAAATATCACTGAAGCAATGAGGGTTAGGCAAAAAAATGCGATAAAAGAAGTTATGTGGGATTGTGTCTTTTTAGATTTTGCAGGTTTTTGGTCGTGCTTTGTGTGAGATTGTGCGTGAGCGCAGATAGTGTGTTTTGGCTGCATTTCCACTCCTTAAGCTAGAATCGCCCTACGATTTGCTATAAGATTTGACATAAGAAATCTTAGGATTTATTTGCATTGCAAGAAATCTTACCATTAGTCTTGCCATTGTAGCAGATTTTTGCGCTTATGCCTCCTCTATTCGTATAATAATAGGCTTAGCAAGCACAACTTCTAGGGCTTCTAGCTCGCACAAGGCATTTTGTATGGCTGATTCTGTCGTGGTGTGTGTAGATAGCAAGATTTTGGCTTTTTGGTTTTTGTCATTGCTTGTGGAGTTTGCGTGGGTTTGACTTTCTTGGCTAGGCTTTTGCAAAAATGTGCTTATTGAGATACGGTTGCGACTAAGCACGGCGGCGATTTTTTCTAGCACGCCATAAGTATCCACAGCCAAAATCCGCACATAATAGCTACTTTGAATCTGCTCTTTTGGGATTATGCTAAGTGGCTGTGAAGTGTGAAATCCTAGCATTTGCCCGCCTTGTGGCATTTTGCCCCTTGCGATTTCGATTAAATCACTTATCACAGAGCTAGCAGTGGCTTCTCCTCCAGCTCCCGCACCATAATACACACTCTCTCCCACACTATCGCCCACCACGGAGATAGCATTCATCACACCATCGACTTTGGCTAGAGGCATTTGGGAGTGTATCATCGCAGGGTGGATTCTAAGCTCAATACTATCGCCACGCTTTTTGGCTATGCCAAGTAGCTTTATGGTGTAGCCAAACTCGCGTGCAAACTCAATATCCTCGCTTGAGAGGGTTTCTATCCCCTCTATTAGAATCTCTTCAGGGCGAGAATCTATCCCATAGGCAAGGCTTGCTAGTATCAAAAGTTTGTGTGCAGCATCTGTGCCGTTTATATCAAGTGTGGGGTCGGCTTCTGCGTAGCCTAGATTTTGGGCTTTTTTAAGTGCGCTAGAGAAGTCCCACCCCTCATTGCACATTTTGCTTAGGATATAGTTGCTAGTGCCATTTAGGATTGCGCGAATGGCTAAGATATGGTTGGCACTTAGTCCGTCTTTTAGGGCTTTTATGATAGGGATTCCTCCGCATACGCTTGCTTCAAAGCCGATAGGGGTTTTTGCCATTTGCTCTAGCTCATAGCGATGATAGGCAAGCATTGCTTTGTTTGCCGTTACGAAAGCCTTGTTTTGGCTTAGGGCGATTTTTGCTATGTTGTAGGCTTTTTCTACCCCGCCCATAAGCTCGACAATGACATCGATTTCATTATCATATAGCACTTCATCTGCGTTTTGACTAAGTGGGATAATGGCGTTTTTGTGCTTTTTTATATCTCGCACGATTCCTTTTTTTACTACGATTTCTACGCCTGTGCGGGCGGTGATGATGTCTTTGTTTTGTTGCAAGATTTTGGCTACCGCGCTACCTACCACGCCCACGCCGATAAGCCCGATTTTAAGCTGTTTTTGCATTTATGCCCTTTAGTTCTAGGATAAAAAACTCCATTACTGCCATTCGCACAGCCACGCCATTGCGGACTTGCTTTAGCACTTTACAGCGAGAATCTTTTAGTAGTTCATCTTCTATGTCTATGTTGTGATGCACGGGGCCGGGGTGCATTATGACTATGTCTTTGTCGCCTACTAGATTTCGTGTGAGGCAAAAATCGTGCGCGTAGTCCTTTAGCGAGCCGTAATTTTGCTTGCTATGTCGCTCTGTCTGCGTGCGCAAAGAAATGATAGCATCTAAGTCTTGCAGTGCTTCTTTTAGGTTGTGCGTGCTTTTTAGGTTGTGATTGCCTAGAAAATGAGGTGGTGCGATAAGTGTCAAATCCACTCCATAGCGACTTAGTAGCTCGATATTACTATTTGCTACGCGAGAGGATTTTATATCGCCTACGATTCCTATTTTTTTGCCCTCTAGATTTTCGCCAAAGCATTGCTTGAGTGTGAGCAAATCAAGCAATGCTTGTGTGGGGTGGGCGTGCGCTCCATCGCCACCATTGATGATAGGGCAAGATACGGATTTTTTTAGATGCACAGGAGCACCAGAGCTTTGATGACGGATAATTATCGCATCGGGGCTCATCGCATTTAGGTTTGCTGCGGTATCGCTTATGGTTTCGCCCTTTGTCGTGGAGGAACGCGAAACATCTAGCCTAGTAACCGCACCGCCTAAGTTTTTTATCGCACACTCAAAGCTACTAAGCGTGCGAGTGGAATTTTCAAAAAAAATGGTGATGATATTTTTGCCAAGCAGTGTTTGTGGTAGTCTATCTTGCGAAGTCGATTCTAAAGTCGCTCTTTTTGTTGCATTTGTCGCGCTAGAATCGCTTGTCAAATTAGAATCACTTGCTCTGCCAAAATCATTTGTCGCACCAAAAGTAGAATCCAAAAACGGCAAAAACTCCCTAGCTCTCGCTAAAATCCGCTCTACTTCGTCTTTGCTTAAATCGTTTGTTTGGATAAGGTGTCGCTGTGGAGAATGCCTATTTTGCGAAGCGCAAAGGCTTTGTGAGGTGCAAAGATTTTGTGAAATGTGTGGTAGGTTTTGCATATTTTTCCTTAGAAGCGTTTGGAATTTTAGGCATTTAAGATTTTTGGTTTGCATAAATTGCTTGGCTTGTTTTTTTGGCGAAGTGTGGCTATAATTTTAGCTTATTTTTAGCAAATATCAAAATCAATGCCAAGCAAAATGTGCCTTAGAAAATAATGCAAAAAATAGCGTGAAAAATAGCATATAAATTTTTGCAAAATCTAGCCACAAACTAGCCAAGTCCAGCCACAAAACCAAAATCTAAGCCCAAAAGCCTAAAAAAATCTAAAGGAAAATCTAATGAAAAATGTTTTTATTCTGCTTTGTCTTTTTGCTTGTGCTTTTTTGTGTAGCTCTTGTACGATTTATCTAAATAGAGATTTTGCACCCCATACACTAGAAGAGAAAAAAATCCAAGCCACAAGGAGTTTTCAAGTCATAAAAGACAATCAAGTCCAAACAATGTTTTTTGCCACTTTATTAAACGATATAGAAAAATCCTTTTATCCAAATCTAATGTATTTTTTCGTAGAAATCACTGATGCAAACCACGAGAAAATCAATCTAGCGAGATTTTCATTTCTTTTGCAGGACAAAAAAGGGCAAAAGCATACCCCACACTACATAAAAGAACTCTCAAAAGATGAGTTTGATGAAATCATTAGCCCACTAAATAGGTGGTCGCAATGCTATCTAATCGCTTTTGAAAAATCAAGCCAAATCGATGAAAAAAATGTCCAACTGCAAGTGCTTGTCGATGATGAGCCATACAAGCTAGATTTTAGCTTTCATATTTTGCCTTTTTCGATTATTTGATTATCTATGGAAATTGAGCGATGAGGCTAGATATTGCACTAGTAAAGGGAGGGATTTTTGATAGTCGTCAAAAGGCTAGTGAAGCCATAAAAGCGGGATTTGTCCGCTTAGATAACTCTACTATAACAAAGCCAGCGTTTATCGTGGATAAGGATTTGGATTTGTCTTCTCACTTGGTGCTAGCAAAGGGTAGCGCGTATGTCTCAAGAGCGGCTTTTAAGCTAAAGGGATTTTTGGAGGATTTGGGGGTGGATAGCGACTTTGGCGCAGGAAAGGTGGCGGTGGATATAGGTGCTTCGCGTGGGGGGTTTAGCCAGATTTTGCTAGAGTTTGGGTTTAGCCGTGTGGTGTGCGTAGATGTGGGTAGCAATCAGCTTCATAGCAAGCTAAAATCACACCCTTGTGTAGAGGCGTTTGAAAACTGCGATGTGAGGGAGTTTGCCAAGCGATATGAAGTCAAATGTAATGAGGGGCGATATGATGGACAAAATCCTAAGCAATGTGCCAAGCAAGAATCAAAAAGGCAAAGCCTAGATTTTGTGGCAAATAAAACAACGCAAAGAAATCTAACGCCACCAAAACCAATACTGCCAAAATCAGCATCACAACCACAACTAGCACCAAAACCAACGCCGCTATCACTGCCGACACCACTTACACCGCCAAAATCAACTAAGCCATTTGATTTGCTTGTGTGTGATGTCAGCTTCATTGGGCTAGAGAAGATTTTTGATTCATTGGAGGTTTTGAGCGATGAGATGATATTGCTATATAAGCCACAATTTGAAGTAGGCATACAAGCAAAGCGCAACAAAAAAGGCGTGCTAAAAGAGCAAAATCTCATTGAAAAAAATCTAGCAGGATTTAGAGAAATGCTGATACAAAGGGGTTTTTGCATAAGGCATAGTGCCAAATCTCATATCAAAGGAAAGCAAGGCAATGCAGAATTTTTTGTCCATATCCAAAGATAATTCTATCTCAAGCATTGCTATCGGGAAGTTTGATGGCTTGCACTTAGGACACCAAAAGCTACTTAGCACGCTTATAGATTTTGCTTCGTCTGCTAAAGAGGAGTGCGCTACTATCATCATAGATACACACTCTAGCGAGTATCTAACCTCGCTATATGATAGGTATGAGCGACTATCTAGGATGGTTGGCAATGTGTTTGTGCTTGATTTGGATAGTGTGCGTGAGCTAAGCGGTGGGGAGTTTGTGGCGTTGATGCAAAACCTACTGCCAAATCTTAGGCATATCGTGGTGGGCTATGATTTTGCTTTTGGCAAAAATCGCGCTTTTGGTGCGGAGGATTTGCAAAAGCTATTTGGAGGAAAATCTCTTGCAAGAGTGCCAAAAATCACTATCGTGCCAAAGGTAAGCCACAATGAGATTCCACTGCATTCTAGCGTGATAAAGGATTTGATAATGCACGGAGACATCGCCATAGCAAATGCGATGCTAGGGTGGTGCTACAAACTAAAATGCAAAACCACAAAAGGGCAAGGCATAGGCTCTAAAGAGCTTTTCCCCACGATAAACGCGCTCACAAATGGCTATGTCCTGCCCTCAAATGGCGTGTATGCTACTCGCACAAATGGCGCAAACTCTGTGAGCTTCATAGGGCAAAGGCTTAGCACAGATGGGTGCTTTGCTATTGAAAGTCATATATTGGGGGACTTTGCAGAATTTTTGCAAGATAAGGACTACAAAGAGGGTGCAATAGAAATAGAATTTGTCCAAAAACTGCGCGAGAATCGGCACTTTGACACGCTTGACTTGCTAAAGTCTCAAATCAAAAAAGACATATCAAATGCAAAAAAGATACTTGATAAGGGATTTTAGTGGAGGGTTTTGGTAGAAGTTTGGTGAATTGTTTTGGCGAAGTTTTGGCACTCTTTGATAAGAGTGTTTGATAAGTTTTGACAAATCTCAAAATGGTGGTGTTTTGGCTTTTTAAAAACCCCCTCCCTTTGCGGAGGGGGTTTGGGGGTGGGTATCTTTTGCATTAGTAAAAACGCGGAAAAATTCGTCATTGCACACTGATTTTGCATTGTGTGTCAATTTTTCGGCATTGCGAGAATTTACTAAAGAAACTTCACTTCGTTTGTTTTGCGTAGCAAATTCGTGGCAATCCAAATAAAACATTAGGGCAGAGAATGGATTGCCACGCAAGTCTTGCGACTCACTCGCAATGACTATTGGGCGTGGATTACTAAAAAACTTCGGCTTCATTTTGGATTACCACGAATTTGGAATCGTTAAGATTCCAAATTCGTGGCAATCCAAAATGAAGCCTTAAATCCCTAAAATCTAAAACCTAATCTACCCCCAGCTTATCAAATGGTAAGTCTATCAATATACCCACCCCCTAGCCCCCTCCGCAAGGGAGGGGGAATTTTGAGATTCCTACTTGTAAAGGAGGGGGAATTATTATAGTGTTGCCTATCAAAAATGGTGTTACTTACCAAAAAAGTCCCTCCCCGTAGCAGAGGGATTTAGGGAGGGGTGCTTTACAAAACTGAAAAGCCTGTTTTTGTCATATTGAGGTTTCGCAAGAAACCGAAATATCTCTACTTGATTTTGCATTGTTTGCAGAATCTTTTGAGACACTTCGAGCTACGCCCTTAGTATGACAAGCCCACTTACCCATCGATATAGTAGACTTTCTTCTTAGACTTCTTAGACTTTTTAGACTTAGAAGATTTCTTGCCTTTTTTGCTCTTTTTGCCCTCTGCGATTGAGCGAGATACAGCGTTTCCGTCTTTGTCTGTTACATAGTCAGAGCCACCGAACCAATAAGCATACTTGAAGTTCAAAGTCGTGGTAACGCCATTAAACCAATCATCTGTTTTGACATTGTATTGGTCTTTGCTAAAGGTGCTAGCATAGAAAAGTCCATCATAGCCAAAGCTTAGCTCGTGGTTTTTCTTTACCATCCAGATAAAGTCAAATGCTAGATTTCCATACACAGCAGGGAGTGTGATAGAATTTGTAGCATTCTCCTCCCCACCGTATTTGCTACCACCAGCGATATTATCTCTATGTGCTTTAAGCGTAACGGTTACATCTTGCTTATTTAGCATATTATACTTTAGCCCTACTTTTAGGTTTGTGCGGAATGTATTGCCCCACATTTTATAGTAGCGCACACTAGCACCTAATTGAGGCAAATGCCAATAAAACGCATTATAAAACTCATCGTTTCCGGGAGTCATTGCACTGCCGACATATACTTGCTCTTTTAGCGTTTTTGCTGCGAGAGTGGATAGCATATCATAGCTTAGGCTTATTTCAGGGCTTACATAGCTGTTGCGCTTGAATTGATAAAATGTAAGCCCACCAGAGACTTCTGCACCGATATTCCACATTAGTGGCAAGCTCACACCTTTGGTATCACTCTCTAGCTTTAGTCTGCTACCACTACCAAAATCTACTCGTGGTAAATCCACTCCACCTCTCACATTTGCTTTGATAAAGCCTTCCCATAGCTTAGAAGTGATAGCAAAGGTTTTGAAGTAGTTTAGCCCTGCTTGGATAGAGTTGCTTTGTATGCCTGTATCCGCACCAGCTGTTTGTGTTTTTGTGTTTGCAAACTCATATCCTAGATAGCCGCCAAAGATTCCAGCTGCCCTTAGGTTTCTTTGCACGCCAAATATCGCACCACCAGCGTATTCTTGTGTCTCTGCTTGTGCTAGATAGCCATAAGTATAGCTAGCATAGGGCAGTGCAAAGAAACGCCAATCTCGCCTACCTGTATAAGGGATAAAGATAGCATCTAGTTGGTCTATGACTTCAAAGTTGTTATAGCCCTTATCTAGATTTTGCCCTTTAGACTGCTCCAAAGTCAGCTTTGCCATTTTTTCACGCACTTTATCGACTTTGCTTTGATTTTTGCGTGTGGTTTTTGAGAATTTGGAAGAGCGATTTGTAAGGCGAGACAAGTCATATTGCAATAGACGCAATTCTACTTCTTGATTGTAATACCTATCGCTATGGAATGTCTTAGTTGTCATTGTGTTTAGGATATTTTGTGTCATAGCGTTTCGGCGCATATTGCTCATCGCTAGTGAGCGATACATACTCGCACCATAAGTCGTAGAAGCATCCGCTACGATGATAAATCCTTGCCTACCACCACTTGTAACGAGGTTCATATTAAATCCAGAGCCAGCTCTTACTTCATTTGTAGTGAGGTTAAAGCTATTGCTACCACCTTGTATCAAATCATTGAAGTAGTAGACTTTATTTGCTGTTACTGTATCGCCCGGCTTTCTAGTTACAGTGATACCAGCTGTGGCTACACCTACTAGGGTGTTATTTCCTACTTTGATTTGTCCTTGCCCATTTGTTAGGGTAGTGTTTGTGGTGTTTCCTAGCTGAAGTGAGTAGCTTAGGATATTTAGCGTGCCGATAGTAGAGCTAGAGAAGTCTGTATCTGCGATAGAGGCAGAGCCTACTTGGTTTCTAGCACCTAGATTTAGCGTGCCGATAGTGCCAGAGCCAGCTAGCTTTGCACCGATGACAGAGCCTCCGTCTATGGTAAGTGTGTTTAGGTTGCTACTGAGATTTAGGCTACCGATATTTGAGGCAGAGCCTATACTCATATTATATGCAGTATTTGCCGCAGAGGTAGTAATCGTGCCGATATTTGAGCTATTGATAGTGATATTTCTACTGACATTGCCTCGCACTTCTAGCTCTTTTATGTTTGAGTTTTGTGAATTTATCTCAAACAATGGGACACTAGAACTACTATCTGATTTATTTGTTAAAGAAAAAGTCGCGCCACTTGCGTTTAGATTTCTGAAAAATATTCCCTGATAGACATAGTTTTTCTCCCATTGTCGCTCGGGACGAGTTACATTACTCATAAACCTTTCTTTAGAAAATTCGGCTGATATTGTGTCTGTCCCACTGATATTGCCTGTTAGATACCACCTTGTTTCGCGGTAGTAGCCATTGTTATTATATGCTGTTTTTTGCATATAACTTTTCATTTGAGCGGCAGTCAAGTTAGAACAGTCGATTCGGTTGAATCGTCCTATGTTGTTACTATCTGCATCGCCTTGAGCCCAGTCTAGGCTCCATCTACAATCAGCTGCTAGGCTTGTGAGTGCTGCACTAACGATAATGCTAGCAGTGGCTAGAGATAGTGCTAGGCGTTTGGACTTACTTGGGGTGTGCGCGGATTTTGGTTGAGATATTTCGCTACGCTCAATATGACAAATACTTTGAGTGCTTATGACATTGTCATATTGAGGTTTCGTAGAAACCGAAATATCTCTGCTTTGTTTTTGAGATACTTCGGCTAAAGCCTCAGTATGACAAATGCTTTGAGTGCTTATGACATTGTCATATTGAGGTTTCGTAGAAACCGAAATATCCAAAGGATTTTGCAGAGTTGCGTTTGCATTTTTGGATACTTCGCTTCGCTCAGTATGACAAGAAGTTGTAGTATGGCAATTTAAGCGTGAGCTACTCTCTCTCTCTCTCTCTCTCTCGTTTATAGCGTTAATCGCATTGAAATTTGCTTTTTTCATTTTGCATCTCCTTTCGTGTAAAATCTCGCTTTTTTAGATTTTGGTTTGGCGAGATTACTTTGTCAAATGAAAAAGTAAA
>NZ_NXLN01000015.1:0-57923 GCF_003364135.1 Helicobacter sp. MIT 01-3238 | reverse complement strand
AGCCTCGCGTTGTGAGGCACGCGCGGAGCAAGTGCCGAGCGAGCGAGGCGACTATACACACCGCGTAAGCCTAGCATTCAGCGTTAGCCTCAAAGCACATAGTGCTTGTGAGTGCTGGCAAGCGGTGTGTATGTCTAGCGTTGCGTGCAAGCGCACGCATAAGCATAGAGAGGAGTAGGCTATGAAGCAATAGCGAAATAGCCTACTTCCTATTATATTATGATAACTTACAAGAAAATTATACATTACACTTACAATTAAAATGTAATGTATAATTTAAGACAAATTACAATCAAATCTAAAATCTAATCAAAATTAGATTTACATTTTCAATTAAACAACATTGAAAATCTATTGTAATTTGTAGTGTAAGTTATCATAATAGTTAAAATAAATTGATACGATAATTTAGCGTTACATTTTAATCAAAATGTGCTTCTTATCAATAATATATTTACCTTATCAATATCAATTTATTTTAACTTATAATATATTTTTATTTACAATGTGTTTATAATTTACCCTTATAATGCAATGTGATTTTAATTTTAAGGAGTGTTTATATGGTAATCACTTTTTCTCACCCAAAAGGTGGCGTAGGCAAATCTACTCTATGCTTAAACTATTTAGTTTATTTGCAAGACAAAGGAGTGGAGTTTACTTGCATAGACTTAGATGGGCAAAACAGCCTAAGCAATGCTAATAAGTTGAGAGCTATGCACGATGCAAAGACTTTTGACATACAAACATTTGCTTCGACCGATGCGCTGATAAAGTTTATCGATTCTCACGCTAGTGAAAATCTCATAATAGATTCTGGCGGTTTTGATAGTGCTTTTAATCGCATTGCGGTATCGATGAGCGATAGAGTGATAACTCCTCTTAGCGATTCGCCATTTGAAGTAATGAGGCTTATGAGCTTTGATGAGATACTTACCGACATCGAAAAAGAGCTTAGGAAGTCTAAAGCAGATTTTGCGATTAAAACTCATCTAGTTCTTAATCGATTAAATCCTAGCACAAAGCTAATAGATTCGATACTAGACCCTTTTAGAGAATCTAAGCATTATGCGTTTATGGATAGCATTGTGCGGGATAGGACTTTGATAAAGTATTCCCCAACGACAGGCAAAGGCGTGCTAGAATCAAAAATACGCACAAGTAGCGATGTAGCTGCTAAGAATGAGATTCTAGCTTTTTGCAAAGAAATAGATACTTTGTGATTAAATGTAATTGGCAATGTAACTATGATTTGCTAACATTACAAACTTCAAAAAAGGATATACAATGAGCAACAAACGAATCAACACAGAGGCATTAAAATACTTAGGCAAAGGTGCTGAAGTTATCGAATCGGTAGCCACCGCCCAAGAGCAGCATATAACCACAAGACGCGCTAGGCTAGGGCAGAGAAAAATATATCGTTCTTTTTCTCTAAGTCTTGCAGAGGAGGATTATATGAAATTCTTAGACTATCTAGACGCAAATAATATCTCTAGTGGCTCAGACTTTTTAAGAAAGTTACTTATAGAGAAAGGAGTAATCTAACGAGATGACTTTGGAAACAAAACTTAGCAAAATCGATGAGTTGCGTGAATTTGTGAATACACATAGCTTGTCGCAGTCGTTGCAACACGATATAGCAGAGGATTTCAAATTACGCTACACTTATGCTTGCTGGTGGTGCTAGCAAAGTCAAATATGGTATAGGTGCGGACTTTCTCTACACTTTTTTGCAAAAACCTAAATTTGATTTAGGTGCGTTTGCAGGATTATGGCTTGGTGGAGAGAGTATTTTTGGCAAAACATTTGATAATTTTAACAAATGTGCTAAAGATATAGTTTGTGCTATGGAACCTGAAAGCGAACAAATAGCTGCACTAGCACGACAAAATACTCAAGTTGAGCACAATTCCACAAGCACAATATTTCAAGCTGCACTAAATTTAGGTATGCGCTCAAATATCCTAGCTAATCACGGTATAGAAGCAGTGATTAGTATCCCTTTTGTGCCACACAATACTTCTCACAATATATCACAACAATATAGTAATGGTGTGGAAACCCACTTGGAAAATCGAAAAGTATATGCAAATAACACTTGGAATCTTATGTTTCGATACTTGTATAATTTCTAGTTTGCTTGAATTTTACTCAAGCATCTTTAGTTTTTGCTTCAGTAGGAAAATCATATTTTCATACTGAAGTGCCTTTTTCTTTTCTACTTCTATGAGCTTTTCTAGCTCATCATTTTGTGTATTTATTTTTTTGATATTTGTTTTTATCTCGCCTGTCAAATCCTCTACTTTCTCTTTGTGCGGCTTATACAAATCATCAATTACATAGTCTTTCACACCATCAAAAGCATTGTCAATATCGTTTGCACATTGACAAGCAACCCCCAAACTATGACTTAGTGCTAGTGCTATGAGTGTTGTTGTGAGTTTTTTCATTTGTGTTTCCTTTACTATCTGTGTTTTCTCTTGTGTCTTACATTTGGCAATGTATCATACACTTGACTTTTGGTTGTTTTTGTAGTAGTATTATCCACTGAAGCGCGTGAGCTGCTATCTAATTCTACACTTAGATTTATTCTAGGAGCGTAGGAGCGTCCATTTGGCGTTAGCACACGCACTTCATCGTTTGGTATGAAATCTTTGTTTTCTGTTAGTTTTCCTTTTTCTTTGTAAAAACTTTTGAATTTTAATTCATTCATACTTTTTCTTACACTTTCCACCACGACATAATAACCATTAACCTGAATCCCGCTTAGCAGATGATTAGTATCATTTACCTTTTTTACAGAGTATAGGTGTGCATTATTTACAATATCAGTGTAATGCGCTATATCTTGCAGAGTTGTAGGAGTTTTTTTGTTATGTATAACAAGATTTGAATCCTTACCGTGTCGCTTGATTGTATGAGCAATCTTATCGCCACGCAAAGTTTGCTTGATGGGCTTTGTAATGTCTAAGCCTATCAACTTAGCTATGGTTAGATTGGTAAAGTCATCGACATAGATTTTTTCATTTGTAAGTATAGTTCTTTGCAGTAATTCATCTGTAATGATTGTTTTAGATATTTTTTGCATTTTACTACCTCTCGCTTCATTATAGCAAATATCAATGTCTTGCATTATCTATTGCTCCTTGTTTTTGGTTTAGTTTGACTTTGATTTGATTCTTTGATAGAATTAGTGCTGTCAATCTTGTTGGATGGAGACTTGCCATTCTGTAAAAGCGTTTCAGTGTAAAAAATTGACTTGGCGTTTGGAGATTGTGATTGCTTAGCTATCAATACCTGTTGTAAAAAAAGTTTTCTTTTTTCTAAGATGAGTTTGTAAAATTCTTTTCTAGTGTCGCTTATGATTTCTACGCTATCGATAAGAGAGTTGATTTTTTGATTATCGATACGCAAAAGCACCTTTTGTAAAGCGTTTATAAGACTATTATCTTTTGTTTCTTTCAAAAAATCTTGTGGATTGATTTTTTTGCCCTGTATTGTAATTGCGGAAGTTGTCTGATTTAGCATTAAGTCGTTAAAACTACCATTGTGAGTTAAATATCGCTTAATATCATCAATGCTTAGCTTTGGATACAGACTAGAACCACAATCGTAAATAGGGGCAATGTCTATTCCATTTTTGCTACTCAAAAATCCCCAATTTCCATTATGCCTATCAAAGTTTGCTATCAAAGTATCAGCTACAAACATTTCCCAAAAAAAATCTTTTAGCAGGGTAGGGGGGATTGCTTTTTGATTTTCTATCGTGTGTAAAGTCTCATATAGCTCTGTATCAGAATTGCTATTGCTAGATTTTGTATCAAATACCGAGTTTTTTATTTTTCCAAAACTAAAAAGTTGATTTTTGAAATGCTCGAAGTCTTTACACGCTACAACGACTTTATCTTGGTAATATCCTAGCAAAGTATCTTGTGTCTTAAAACCTAAAATCTTAAATATATTTGACGAGATATGCTCGTTAATAGTGCCACTTGCATAGCTATCATTATCGAGGTTGCTTTCTTTTGGGAACTTTAGCATATAAAGCTCATCATTATAATAAATTGATTTCTTTTTGCCATTTAGTCCATCATAATACTTTTTGTATTCTTCTTTGCAATTTGTAAAATCTATCATCTTAGCATTCCTGTTAAATTACTATCTGTGTTTTCTCTTGTGTCTTACATTTGGCTTTGATTGCTTCTTATGGCAAAAATCTATTGCTAGCCTAGCTCTATCTTGGATAGCTTTTTGGATAGATTCTAGCCATTCATCAGGGAGATTAAATTCTTTATGTTTTTTAAATTCAAAGGTTTGTAGTTTTTCTAGGTTTGGGATATGGCGTGGCTGGATTGAATACTCTAATTGATTGTTAAATGATATTTCAAAAGCACTTTTTTCAAACCCTAAAAACTCTTTATCATCTCTTAATTCGTCTGCACTTAAAGTTGTCATCATAGATAATCCATTATCAAATATCGGCGCAGGGCGTAGAAGCTCATTTGTGTTGTTGTCAATTATCATTCCAAAATTACCTAAATGTCTATCGACATTGCAAATGAGCGCGTCAAATAGCATTAAATTTTGCAATGATTCTTTCTCATATATTTTTTCCACTTCGTTAATAAGTGTAAATCCTTTCTCTTTCCTCGTGTTTGTATCTATGCAATAACCAATGGGCATATACCCCTCATTTTCATTAGTAAAGATAGGGCAAGTGCTTACAAGCCTGTTATGAAACATTTTCAAATCATAATGTGCGTGTGAAAAATCTAGTAATTTAGCAACTTGAGACATATAATATTCACTATACACTTCCCCATTTTCATAGATTTTGCTTGAGCCTTTGTAGAGATAGATTTCTCCACTATCTCTATGCCAGCATTTTGGTAGCATTCCATTTGTTGTGTATTCAGGAGAGCTAGTAAAGCCACTTACTTTTTGGGATTGTATTCCAAAAGCAGCTAGTTCTAAAGATTTTGCAAAATCATTAGAATATAGATTATATTGTTGCCACGAATATTGCTTATCTGCGGGAGTAATCCAATAAGAATCATTGAGTGATAAGGCAAATGAAATATTGACATAATCCATTATTTTTTCTTCTCTTGTATTATCTTTGTAAGTTGAAATAATTTTTTTTATATAACTTCTATTTGTAGGAGCTTTGCGCTTTTTAATCCAATTTAATAGATTTTTTTGAATGTTGTTAGAATCCATACTTATAGGTAGCAAATTTTTATCTTTTATGGCAATATTTTCTGCACTTTCTTCAATATTATTACTTATAGCGGAATGTTTGAGTGAAACCTCAAATTCCAAAACAACGCTATCTTTGTTTTTTAACAAATATTTCATATTTTGTTATCCTTATTATTTCTTCTGCTTCTTTGTTCGCAATGTCTTATTTAGTTTTGCTAGCCAAACATAGACAAAACTGCTTAGCTGATTCCCATCTTTTGTGAGATTAAATATCGCCTTGTAATAAAGGAGCAGTAAGACACCATAGGCTAAAAAGACACTCTGCCCATCAAAAAGCCAATAACTTGCAATAGCAATCACTAAAGAGCCTTTTGAGAGGATAAGAGGTAAAAATCCTAGCTTTAAGCGATATTGTTCTTTGTAAAGAATTGTGTAAATGTCATATTTACGCTTGTTAGGTTCATTATTCATTGTTTTTACTCCTTTGGCAATACAAATAGTCTATGCAAATGTGGTGTTGCTTGATTTAGATGAAGTGCACTAAATACAAAGATTTTACGCATAGATTTTACTTCATCGGGCTGAAAATTGATAATATCTTGTATGTTGTTGGCTACGAATTGATGAATTTCATCAAAAGTGCTTTCTACACCAAAATTCATATAGAATATATCACTTTTGATTTGTGTATAGGGTGTGTAGGGCTTTTGTAGCGTTTTTACGCTTTGTAGCAGTCGTTTTTGAGCGACTTCTCTAAACTTCCTATCATCATAGTTTTTACCAAATTCTACCTGTATTGCTTCTTTGATATTTTTGTATTCTCCATTTTCTAAGCAAAAATACAAATTGTGCTTTGTTTGCTCGTTTTCGTGCTTTTGGCTTATGTTGAATAGATATTTTGTAAAATTCTCAAAATGTCCTATACTAGAAAATCCAATCGCTTCATTATAGCAAATATCGATGTCTTGCATTATCTATTTCTCCTTGTTTTTGGTTTAGTTTGCTCGCTAAAAGTGGCTTGACTTTTGAAAATAGTTGTGGTATCATTGCCTAGATTAGTGGGAGATGGCACAGCAGGGAGTGCGGCGTTGTTGATACGCTTTATGTGTGGTTCGATACCACTCCCCACTAATTGATACTTATTCAAGTCTTCTCTCAATACTTTTCTAGTTGTTATTATATAGTTTCCAAATCTGTCTGCATTTAAGTGAAAAGTTACTACTTCTTTTTTATTCAAATCTTGTGTCAGGAAAAAGTTCCTATGCTCGCTATCTATATATGCTTCTTTCGCATTCTCAATAAGTAGTGGAAGTCTTTTTATTATGTCTTTTTCTACGCTTTGATTATATTTTTCTTTTCGTTCTGGTCTAAAATGGTGTAAATCATTTTTCCTAAGATAAGTTTTTGGGGTTTTTGGTATTCCTAAGGTGTGCGCTAGTGATTGTGATAAATTGCCCACATAAATAACATTTGGTGCTTTTTTTAATTTTTCCATATCGCCACTTAATACATCATCTACAAAATTCGCATATTCTTTTTGCGTGATTTTTTTAAGATTTTTGATTTCATTATATTTTAATACTGCGTAAATTTGTAGCTTTTTGGGTTCTTGTGCTTTATCCGCGCTAGCTTGTTCTTGCTTAGCCGCATCCAAAAACGCCCTAGCTTTTTGCCTTTCCTCTGGCGTTAGCTTAGGCATAGCGCGTATTTTATCTGCTGCGCTTTGTGGTGTTAGTGTTTGTTGTGTGGGCGCGGCGGCGTTAGTTTCACTTTGCGCACCTAGCGTGCTTTCGTTATCAAGGGGGTTTATCAAAAAATCGCTAGATATAACTTGACCTTTAAAGGCATTTTTGCTAACATTAACACCGCTAGTAAGAGATGACCCAGATGGGAGGGAGGGAGCTTGCTCCTCTATGTGCGGTTCGATTCCGCTCCTTACTAGCGTGTCTTTCTGCACTGCAAAATCTTGCGGTAAAGTAAAAAACTCATTTGAAAATGAATTAGTTTTTTTTACCAAACAGCCAAACCTGCAAAGCTCATCAATTTCCTTGCTTGCTGTTTGTATATCCACTTTTGAGATTCTGCTATATTTTTTTACACTCAAAAAGCCTCCAAAATCTTTAATACCAATATCTAGCATTTTGCCTAATACTTTATGCTGGCTTCTAGTTAGCCTTAATTCCTTGAAATTATCCCAAAATTTTGTCTTAAATATAATCTGATTTATTTTATCGATTCCTTTTTGCATTGCTGATTCTGTAATGGATAAATGCCATTGTAGCCATTCTGTAATATCACAATTTGCATTAAAGCGGTTTGTTCTTTCCAAAATATCATAATATGCTTTTTTGTTCGTGTTGATTTGACTTGAAATAGAATACAGCTTTACATTCTCATTTGGCAGTGCAAAATCCGCAATAGCCCTAGCTATTCTGCCATTCCCATCATCATAGGGGTGTATTATGACAAACCAAAGGTGCGCGATAGCACTCTTTGCGTATGGATTTATAAAAGCATTGTTGCAATAGTTCAAAAAGGCTTGCATATCCTTTTGGATATTTTTTGCAGGTATAGCTTCGTAGTGTATTTTTTCTTTGCCTATACCGCCCGAAATAACCTGCATTTCATCATTTCTAAATTTAGCAATATTTATTTTATGTAAGCCGCTATAACCACTCTCAAACAAACAATTATGCCAACCGTGCAGTCGCTCGATAGTCAAAGGATTTTTATTAAGATTTGTATCCAACAAAATGCTTGCATAATTGTCGCTTTGCTTTGTCGAGCTGTTATCATTTATGAAATTAAACTCTTTATCAAGTTTTTTTCTAAGGGAGCTTCTAACGCTTTCTCGTTTTAGTATTTCCCCCTCTATACTAGCAGAATTAACAATCTCATCTGTAAGAGCAGTAATCTTTGATTCTAGTAAAATAGGGCTTAGATTGCTTTGTGATATGATTTGATTTAGCTTTTTCTCGCATCTTGCAATCCTATCAAATATCGCTCCCAAGCAATCATCAAAGGTAAAATCAAATATTGTATAACTTTTGTCAAGGAAAAAATGTGGGTATTTTTCACTTTGCCAAATCCATTTTTTATCCATCGCTACTATCCTTACTTGTCCTTTAGTAGTGCAGCAGTAGCTTCCATATCGATATACACAGCTAAAAGTTTTTTGTATTTTTCATATTGAAATGCAAGTTGTTTCTCTTTCAAGGCATTCGCCTTAGAGAGTTCTGCTATGTTTTTAGTATGTGTTTGTTTTTTTTGTGCTTGTGTTTTTATTTGCCCTGTGGTGCTTTTGATTTCTTGGTATAGTGGCAATATATCAGTAGTTATATCCTGTGCTACATCAGTGCCTAGCTGTATAATATCACTACTTGCATCAGCTGAAGTCGAGCAAGTGTAAACTTGGTTGCTATAATATGTAGGACAAAACCCAACCCCCAAACTATGACTTAGTGCTAGTGCTATGAGTGTTGTTGTGAGTTTTTTCATTGCTTGCTCCTTGTTTTTGGTTTAGATTGACTTTGTGCGGATTCTTGTGCTTTATCCGCATTGTGAGCTTGCTTAGCCGCATCCAAAAACGCCCTAGCTTTTTGCCTTTCCTCTTGCGTTGGCTTAGGCATAGCGCGTATTTTGTCTGCTGCGGATTGTGTGGGTGTTTGTGGGGTTTGTTTGTTAGCTAATTTTCTACATTTTTTATAACTTTCATATAATCTATAATAGAAACTAGCGATATTTTTTATGCTAGGTGCTTGAAAAAGTTTCTCTATATAATGTGGATATTTTTCCAAATAGGAATTTTGCATAAATTCTAAATGTTCTTTTACTTTTTCAAAGTTAAGCCCTAGATTTTTGCTCGTCTTGTAAAAATCTCCTATCATTATTTTGTTATGCTTTTTATTGATAGATAATACACATTGCGTATTTTCAAGCCCTTTTACTGCGTAGATATTTAATATATCATACACAGGACTTATTTTAATTTGATTATCTTTGTAAATAAAACTAATGTTCTTTTTATGTAAATCATTGTTATACAATAATGCATTGGCATAAATATACTTAATAAACTTTACTTTTTCTTCTTCATCTAATCGATTGCGTAAAAATGTGGCAATATCCTCAATATTACCCTCGTATTTGTCGCCCCCTCCCATTAGAGAATTTAACGAAATTTGTGGCAATTTATCGCCATTTTCATCAATATCAAATCGCTTGATAAGATAGTGATTTACCTTTAATCGCTTATCATACACGAGCGCATTAAATGGCACTTCAAACCCAAGTTCACGCATAAAACTTACATTTAAATGTTCGTTTTCAGGGAGTTGCGAATAGCTATCGTGATAAGGTTTAATAATAAAATCTCCATAATTGTCTGTGATTATATTATCCACAATACTTGCTTGTAGCTTATGTTGATAGCCACTTAGCGATAGCCTTTGTTTTTTGCCAATGCTTAAATCAAGGTATTGTGGCGAGACTAAAAGACTGGTAGATATATTTATATCACAACGCAAAACATTTGGGAATTTATCAGTAATGTCTATGTTTGAAAGAATGATATTGTTATTGCCTTTAGCTTTTTCCAAGCGAGAAAAACTAAAATCCCCGATAGTGTTTTTAAGATAAGGCAAAAGCTCGATAGGACTTTGCTTATTAAATGCCCTAAGCATTATCTGCAAATCTATACCCTCTGGCAAAATATCAGTGATTTGCGCTAATCCTAAATCATCAAGCACATATTCATTATCTTTATAGGCAAAAAACTGCCCCCCATCGATTTTGCCATAAAGCTTGTTTTGCTTATAGATATATGTTTCTCGTGATTCATTAGTGCCTAAAGACATATATGATTCCTTTTAGCGCATCTTATTCCTAAACTTAGGCTTGCTTACCTCTTTTTGAATTTGGTCCAAGCCTTTAGATAGGGTTGTATTTTTTGTTTGTTCTGTGAGTATCTCATCTGTTAGTCCCTCTTTTTTCATTTTTTCATTTACGCTTTCTCTAGTTTTTTCAAACTTTTTTAGCAAGTCATCTAAGAGTTTGCAAACTGCTGTTTCGCTTAGCAAATCTTGTGTGGCTTGTATGCTATTTCGTGGTTTTTCTTCGCCTGCATTGCTAGCTTGCTGTTTTGACATAGCTCTTAGCTTATCTAGGGCAGGGGTTGCCTTTTTGCTAGCCACTTCCATTGCCTTATTTGTTCCTATTGCTTTTGCTGCAATCACTAATGGTGCTGCCATTTTTCACTCCTTTTTTAGTTTTTGGTAATTAAGAAAAACAACACAATCATACCAAATATCACGATAAAGTTAATGATATTTTGCGCTCCATTGCTTTTCTTTTTTGGTTGTGATGATTTGATTTCTTGTAAAATCTCCTCTTTCATTGCCTTTTCTCGCTCTAGTGTATCATCTTTGATTAGCTTATCGATATAAGCAAAATTATCACTGCTTGGTTTTGTTGCTAATTCTTGGAGTGAAACACCCTCTTTTTCTAGCTTCTCAACCTTTTCTTGTATCGATACTAGACTCACAGCTAATGTTTCAAAATCTGCAAGTAAAGCATTGCATTGCTGGGCTAATGCAAGTATTCTACTATACAATCCTGCTTCATCGCTAGAATCTACCTCATTAGCTTGCATATCGCTTTGTGGCTGTTCTTGGGTAGATTCTAGTTCCTGTGCTTGCGCGTTTTGCGCTTCTTGTGTTGCCTCTGCTACTTCTTGTGCTACCTCTTGGTAGTCTTGTTTAATATCTTCAATCACGCTACATTCTCCTTTTGTTCTTGGGATTGATGTTGTTGTTCTCTAAATTTTTTGTATTCGCTCATTAGTGCAAAAAATTGCTTTTTTGGCATAAATCTTGTTATGGGGAGTGGCTTTTGTATGTCCTTACCCTCATAAGTGATTTTTTTACCTGATTGTTGCAGGGAGTTTTCTGCTTGTGCGATTGCTTTATAAAGCACGCCATCAGCTAGCACAAGCATTTCGCCATTATTCATTGCCACAATGTCATTATGTTCAAAAGCTGGCACTTCTTTAGGGCTAAAGCTCTGTTCTGCTCCCATTTGTCCTTTTGTCCAATCTCGTTTTTCATAATAGGCTTTTTCCATTACTGTGCGCTTAGGTGCAAAGTCTTGGTAAAACTTCGTAGCTTCTGGGTCTGTGCATTTCATTATGATGTGTGTGCCTATCATACCCATAGCTTCTTGTCGCTCGCTGGATTGTCCGCTAAGCATTTTGCCGACAATATCAAGCTGGGCAAATGATTGAAAAATCAACCAAACACTTATGCCTAGTGCGCGAGATTTACTCATAAGCCTACCAAAGCCCTCAACAATATAGCTACCTACTTCATCAAGCATACATACAAAGGGAATATCTGGGTCTTTTGCTTTGCGAGCTTTCTCATCAGCAACGCCTTTGATAAGTCCTAAAATAAGTTTACCTAATTCTTTTGGTGTATCATCGCTTGCCATAGTAGGCAAGGTTACAAAAATGATTTTGTTGCGCTGCACTGCTTCCCACATAGAAATATCAGGTGTTTGAGTATTAAACACTTTTCCATAATTAGATTTTAGATTTGTTACAGGGTCGCGCCACGCTTGTGCGCTCATCGAAGCGTCATAGACACCTTGCAAATCTACATTTGTCGCTTCTTTGCGAACTTGAGCAGCAAACTCCTCACTTGTATCGCTTAAAAATTTGTCATAGGGTAGGGCGATAGAGCCACTTACAAATTGTATGAAGTCCTCAATATCGCCATATTTTTTAGCATATTTGCGATATATTAGTGCTTCTTCTACGAGTTTGGCAAGCGTTAAATATTCTGCTAAAATCCCAAAATCTAGTTTTAGATTTTCATAATCACGCTTCCAAACTAGCAATTTCAAAATACATTTCATAAATTCTTTTTGCTTAGCTTTCCACTCATTTTCTTCGCCTTTTAGCAGGCTTGAGAGAATCTCAAAAATTGCTATTGCGCTACCGCTAAGTAGCGGATTGACTGTATGAGTGTTATCCATATCTAAGAAATTGATATGGTAAAAATCATCTTCTCTACCATAAGCTGCTGCAATTCCATAGATTTCTTTTGCAAATTCTGCTGTGCCTTTACCATCGATAAATAATCCACCACCTCCTAAAATCATAATTTGTTCTATCATACCTTTCATAAGCACAGATTTACCGCCACCTGTTGTGGCAAGAATCACACCGTGCCGCTTGATTGTCTCTGCATCAAGCAGTAAAGGCTTAATCTTATTACCTTTTGCCCTGCCACTTTTGACTGCATCGCCATAGAATTTTTTTACTTGCGTGCCTATGTTTAGCATATATTGCTTTTTGGGTAGATTTTCTACAAGGCGAGAGTTTTCCTCGCCCTCTGGCTTTGGGCGTTGCCCAAAAGCTAAGCCCAAAAGCAAAAAACTACACCACAAAGACATTACAACTACAACTAGGAAGTTTTGAGTAAAAACTCCAAAAATCCCCACCACTGCAAAACAACAACAGATGAATCTCAAAAATTCATCTTCCATTAAGATAGTGTATAGCCTCTCTTTTCGTAGTGAAAAAACAATCTCTTGGACTTCTTTATGCACTCGCATTTTGTGGTCATTTGCCATTATTCAAACTCCTCATATTCTTGGTTTGTAGATTCTTTGTTTTCCTCATTAGATTGCGCTTGCGCTTCTTGCTCTTGTGGCAATTTGTCTCTAAATTCCAAATAAGAATAAAGCAAAGCCGCACCATTGCGACTTATGCTATTTAAGTCAATATTATTCAAAGCTCTAATGAGTTGTCTTTCAATATCGCGTTTAGCATAGACTTCTAGCCCTGCTACACCGATATTGATGTCTTGTGTATAGCATTCCCATAAATCAAGCAAAAAATACTCTGCAAAATTACCATTTCTTTCTAAAACCTCTTTCATATCCAAATCATCAATCTCTTTTTCAGTGATGATTTTTTTAAGTCTAGCAAAAATGGTGTTATATAGCCCAAACTGCGCTATATCATCGATTTTGCTAAGTTTTGTTAAGTGTAGATTCTCATAATCCAAAAATACATTAGCACTCATATAGCTTTCATTGTGAGCTTCGCCATATTTGCGTTGCCACACCTTTGTAAAACCATTGATTTGTATATCTACACGCTTTTTCTTGCTATTATCTCTGCGAAAAATGAAAAAATCAGTGATTATGCTAGGCTTAATCCCCCAATAGCATTCTTGCCTAGCAACGACATTTATGGGTAGTGGGGTTAGCATTTTTCTAAACGCCACTACAAAAAGGCAAAAAGCAAAGATAAACACAATGCCAATCCAAATATCTGCTAGAATCTTGTTTGTGTCATTATCCATAAGCATATAGCTTCCCCAAACAAAAGAAATGCCTAGTAGCGCACACATTGTGAATATTTCTCTGCGGCTTTTGTCGTTGTTAAAAAATCTAAACCACAGACAAAAAAATGTTGCCAAAATACAAAATATCATTTTGCACTCCTATTTTAGTAGCTCTTCTAGCTCTTGGCTAATTTCAAATCTCTTAGATTCTGCCTTAGTATCAACTAGCACCGATTCTAATTTGTTAATCACTTCTGTGTTAAACATAAGCTGATAACTGCTAAGCGTGCTGTCTTTATCAACTTGTTGTGTGTGTCGCAAATGTTTTTTTGCACCTGCAGTGCCACTTGTATCTGTTTCATTGTTTTTGCCTTTTATCTCATCTTCATTGCTTTTAATCTGGTCGATGATATTGGCAAGTGATTTATCCGCTGTTTTTGCGCTGTTTTTGGCTGTTGTTTTTGCTGTGCTTGCTGCTCCGCCAAAATCTTGGCAAGCAAAGACAAATTCCACACATAACACAACTAAAAGTATGCTAATCCTCATCATAGTCCTCCTCGATATTATCTAGCTCATCGCATTCTTGCATTTGCTTAATTTCATAGTCCTCATAGCCTGCTGCTTTTAGCAGATTTTCGTCTAGCCACTCATTAGGATAGACTTTTGATTATTTTGCGTAAGAGGTGGTATAATGTCTTTTGATACTGCAGATGACGATGTGCTGAAGTCATCGCCGCGAGCCTCGCTTTTGTGCGGAAATGCTAAGCGAGGGGTATCGTTTTTCTTGCTAGATTCTGCGCGTGTCGAGCAGCTGAAGTCCGCGCCGCGAGCCTTGCCTTTGTGCAAATCCGCTAGGTTAGGGGAATCTAGCTTATAACCTGTCAATACCCACTTATCATATTTGCCTTTGTAATCTAGCGCAACTATCGCTCTACTATCATCTGTCGTAAGCAAGATACGATTCTTTGTTTCATTTAATGTTGCTTTTCCTTGTGTTATTATTTCGCTTAGCTCATTTTTTACAAAATCTAACGCTTTTTGCTGTGCTTCTTTTTCGTCCAATTTTAGCTTGTCTATATTGTCCTGTGTCCTGCGCTCAATGATATGAGCTAATCCCTGCTTAGAATCCCCCCAAGTTAGAGTAATATCTCCTAAATCATCTCTAAAAAACGCTCCTGTTACCTGTCCTTGCTTCTCTGCTAGCAGTTTTTTTACTGCCCTTGTGCTATCGTGGTAAAATTCTGCATAGTTTGTGCCAAATTCTGCTAATGGCACAATATCAGCATATTTTTCAATCTCTGCACGCAATTCCTTAAAAAATTCCTCTGAGGCAAAGAAATAAGTATCAATGATTTCTTTGTCTGTGTGTTTAGGCAATATTTCACTATCAAAAACCATTTTACAATGTGAAATTTTGTAACCAAGCGAGTTCCACAAATCTTTATCTTTGTCTTGTGCTTTTGCTATTTTGTAGTCATTTTGAAATGATTTCATCGCTAAAAGCGGATATTTTACCCAGCCTTGCACTTCGTCCTCATCTAGTGATTTTATCCATTCTTTTTTGAAATGTTCTATGTTGTGCGGTGGTAAATATGGTGTTACGAATTTTTCTAAACACAACTCTTTGTATCTCTCTCTATTTGCATAGATTTCATTCAGCATTCTATGATGTCGTGCGGTCATATCGCCGCTCTTATCATATTTTTCTAACCAAATTTCTAGCTTGCTTAATTCTAGCTGTTTTTCTTTTGAAAACAGGCTAGGGGAGGGCATAGGCTCTTTGATTCTTTCGTAAAGTTCGTTTTGTAAAGCTGTCATCTGCGTTTCCTTATCTTAGGTTTAGTTTGCTCGCTATATGTGCATTGAGTAGCGTTCTAGTCTTTGAGAAATCCAAGAAGCTGTCGAGTTTGTATCTTTTAGTCCTATGTGTTCCATTATCGTGCCTACTCCTCCCATAATGGTTTTCCACACAATGATGATACTTGCGATAACTGCGATAATGCTTATTAGCGTTTCGACTAATCGCAACACGATACCTAACCAAAATCCTGTGTTAATCGTGTATAGAGTTGCGTATTGCAGTTTTGCAAACGCGATTATGGTGTCATTTATGAGTGTGTGCAAAAAGATTGCAAAAAATATCAATATCACTAGCAAAACAGGCTTAAAAAATAGTTTTAGCCCTGATACCAAAAATTCCACGATTTTGTTTGTGCTTCTCTCTGTCATCGCATACGCTACGACAAAAGGCGAAATATAAAAGTAAAATGCTAAATCCACCAAATACCCAACAAATACGATGATTCCACACACCATTGCAACGATTAGAGGTAAATATTTCAACACCAAATCAAAGATTTTTTGCATCATCACATACGCAATAACAAAATCCCCGCCCATTGCTACCAATCTTTTGCCTGCGGCATACCCTCCTGCTGCACCGCCTAGTGTGGTAACTATTGCCAATGCACCATTCGCTGCTTCATAGCCTGTAACAGCTCCCATCGCTGCTACAATTGCTCCTCCATATTCTTTAGCAGCATTTTTACCAAACTCATATATTGCATTTGCGCCCGGGAGTAAAAAATAAGGAGTGCCAGAAAATAGCCAACCGATTTTATCCGCACTCCAGCTTAAAAGAGTTTTATCGCTTTTTTGCTTGGCTTCTTCTACGATTTTCTCATTATTATCCTCTGTGTCTTGCATATTTTGATTTCCGTCTTCAATGAGCGATAATGCACTAATTAGTGCCGCAGTGCTAGGAATTATCACTGCATTTGCCCATCCTAGTTGTTCTTGTCTATTATTAACTTCTGTATTGATTGTGTTTAGCAATCCTTGCAGTTTTCCATTCCCTTTGTAGTTTGATTGAATCGTGCTAACCATTTTTTCAGATTGTTTTCTAAGTTTTTGTGTGCTTAAAGCCTTGTGTTCGACTTCAGCACACGCAGAGCCTGTAATAACATCGCTACTTTGATTTAAGTCAAAATCATCGCCAGCACTTACACCCTCATTGCCTACTACGCCATCATTGGCACTCACTGAAAACCAGCCTTTTCCTAAGCCTATGTCTCGATTATATGTCTTTCCTGTGAAGCGCAAATGCTGTGGATATGCAGTTTTGCAAAACTCTAGTGCAGATTTGTATTGCGCTTCTTGGGCTTTGTAGGATTCTACATCATCTCTCAAAGCCTTTTCCCCAGCTGTGCTTTGCAAACCTACACTATTATAGAGATATTGCAGATAAGTATTTACGCCTACTTGGCTAGCTCTATCTGCGATTGAAATACTTTGCTGTGTGAAATATCTAATGAGATTTTGTATAACTGTGCCATTCATACCGCTTGCTTCGGGTATCGGTGCAAAAAACACTGCAATAGATACAACAGGTATTGCAAATTGTTTTAGGTATTCACTCTCGCCCTTTTTGTCGTTTTCTAAATAGTTCATAATCTTTACGCTACCTAGCTTAAATAAGAAAAAGCCGCCCACAAGGATAAAAAGTAGATTTTGCAAATATGAATACACAATCTTTAAATCCATAAATAGATTTGCATAATAGCCTAGATTGGCTTTGTTTAGAGAATCAGTAGCAGAGAGAAGCTCTGCGTTGATTTCGCCAGAGCCAAAGAAACCACCAAAAAGATTTTTGAAAGAAGCCATAAATGGCGTTTGAGAAGCAACTGATGAAGTTCCATACACTGCGTGAGGGTCATTTAGTTTTAAAATCCCTGTTGTTTGTGTGGATTTGAAGTCAATATAATCCCCATCTAGCGTAGCCATTGCACCTAAGAATTTTGCAAAAGTCATCTTTTGCCCATCAAAAGTGCCTTTGTTGTAAGTAAATTGTGCGCTAGAAGCAGACAATCTACCTTGATATTTCTTGTTTGCATCATCTCGGCATTTGGTATTTGTTTGATTAGCATTGATTCCTGTTGATTTGCCTGCGGCATCAAACACTTCGCATTGTGTTGTTCCGCTTGGGCTATCAATGCCTATAATAGTAGCTTTATATCCTGCTGCGACTTCTCGGCACTTAAAGCTACAAGTGCTTGTCGTAACGATAGAATCTTGCTTAGTAAAGATTCCACCCTGCTCGAGCTTGCTTGTGCGCTCGCTTTCGTGTTCTTTGATGGCAGTATTTGGATTTGTGCCACTTGGGCTTGTTTGTGTTTTTTGTTGCGTATTAGCGCAATAGACTAGGGTAGAAAAAAGCAGTATTATCAAATATTTTTTCATTTAACGCCTCCTTATCTTAGATTTAGATTGCGCACCATAGTGTGTTATAATGGTGTTTTCAAATGGGGAAAGTGGAAGTTGACTCCCTCCCATTTGAAAAACCTTGTCTAATCCTTTTTGTGATATAATTACCCCAGCAATACTTGTGGCATTAGTCCCTTGATTTGTTAGAGTATGAGTTGCGGTGCAGTTGTCGCACGAGCTCATATTTGATTTTGGATTATCTACTACTACTCTAAATCTTAGTTGCTCTTTCATAACCCCTCCTTAGCATAGTATTTGTATGCTTTTAAGAATTTTTGAAAATATGCGTAATTTCTGTGTTTTCTAAAGCCTTTGTTGTAGCATTCAATAATTGATTTTGGGCTTATGCGATAGTATTCAGCGCATTGTGCTAACACATTGTTTGCCTTGATGAGATTGTATTTTGGTTCAAACATTTTAGGAATCTCATTTTCTTTGAAATTCACAGAATTGATTTGTGCTAGTCCTAAATCAAAATTGATTTTACGAGCATATAGCACTTGCGCGATAGAGATTATGGATTCTCTATCTGCGATTATCACTACTCGATTTGGTCTAATGAATTTTAGACTAATGTCGCCTATAATCTTTTTTAGTGGTTTTAGCTCGTTGTAAAATTCTTTGCTAGCGTTGAAAGCAACGATATTGCTTTCCCAATCGCTCTCTATTTTGATAATGGAGTAATACACTTTTTTATCTACGCCGCTTTGCCTTGCAATATCTGCGATAATCTCGCTCACAGGCATTGCAAAGGCACTACTGCTAAATAATGCAAAAAATATCAACATATATTTTTTCATTATCTTTTTCTCACTTTTGTCTTAGATTCTGCATTAGCAGTGATTGAGTTTTGATTCTCTCTTAGCATTTCATTTGGCAAATAACCTTTAGTGATGATAGGCTTTTTGTCGATAGGCACAGGTCTATCATAGACTAAACCTATCCTACTAGAGATTTTTGCCTTGCCTTTTTTAAACTCCTCTGTGTAATTGTATGAAACAAGCTCTGTTGCTATTGCGTTGTGTTTTGCTTCAGCTTTTGCTATATTTTGTATTATGAATTGCTTGCAAGGTGTTTGCACGCTAAATTTTCCACCAAACAATGCTTCATATCGCTTTAGTGATTCATTGATGCTTTGTTGTTGTGTAGCATTGATTTGATATGAACCACTCTTGCGTATGCTTGGTAGGACTTCATTCACTACCCATTGTCTAAAAGGTTTTGCTTTTGGCTTGTCGCTTCGCATAAGCACAAAATAGAGTTCAGGTTCATTGATAAAAGTAAAATTCTGCTTACCGCCTGCGGTTTCTAAAGGGTGTAGATTTAATCTACCCCCTTTGTCAAATTCCCTATCTAACGCGCTTGTAATATCTCTGCTATTTTGAATATCCAATACTTTGCAAATATCACTTAAACAAAATAATGGCTCAGTATCTTTTAAGATTGTCCTTACGCTTCCCAATTCTTCATTAGAGAATGTCTTAACGCTATTCTCTATTGTTGCCTCCTTTGTATTAAGGGTATAACTTTTGGTTATACCCTCTATGAATTGCTTGCAAGGTGTTTGCACGCTAAATTTTCCTCCAAACAATGCTTCATATCGCTTTAGTGATTCATTGATGCTTTGTTGTTGTGGGGTTTGACTAAGCATTTTGTTTAAAATTTGATTTTCTAGGTATTCTAATCTGTCAATAATTTTTGCACGAAGTTTCACATTGTAACCACTTACCAAAATAAGAGCTTCGCGCTTGGGTAAGTGATAGCACTTGTAAAACTGCTTGTTTTGGGGGTTTTGGTAGGTGTGCGCAAATTTGCGCACACCCCCATCATCATAAATTTGTCCTAATTGTTCCTCAATATCCCGAGTTACATCTCTATGATTTTTCCCTGTCAATTCCGCTATTTCTAGTGATGAAATTGTTATATCACGCATATTTTGTGGAATATCACTAAATTTAGTGATATTGTTGTTAGGGGTGTATCCAAATTTGGATACACCCCCCTCATTTGTTACCTTTTTACCCCTTTCTAAAATCTCTTTCACACGACTAACGCGTGGTTGTGGGATTTGTGAGATTTGCGCTTGTTGTGTGGGCGTAGTAGTGTTTTGTATCTGCTCTCTTATATAGGCTATTTTACTCTCTGCGTTAGCAATAGCTTCTTTAGCAGCTACAATCTCATCACACGCTTTTGTTAGTAAATCTAAGTGTTGTGTGTTCATCTCATTCTCCTTAGTTTAGGTTTAGATTGACTTTGTGCGGATTCTTTGGTAGAATTAGTGCTGTCAATCTTGTTGGTGGAATATCGCGAAGCCTGTAAAAGCGTTTGCAAGATAGAATTGGCGTTTGGAGATTGATATATGATTTTTGCCCCGTTTGCTATTTTGTTTTTAATTATGTGGGATTAAAAATTCTCGTTTTTGTGAAACAATCTTAAACAAACTACCTTTTTTGATATATATGTCTTTGCCTAACTTATTTCGCAAATCCTGCGGAATGTTTGCAATAACCTTTTCATCAATACTGTCCAAATCAAAAGTCTTTTTCCATAGCTCCTGTATTTCTTTGGTTAATATATGCTCTCTATTGTGGTTATCTGTGAATACGATAGAAACTATTTCATAATGGTTAAAATTGTTGTTCATTTTCTTTTCCTTATCTTAGTTTGACTTGCATTTGGGATTGTGGTAGAATCTGTGTTGGGATTTGTGCCAAAGTCTTGGTTAGCAGTGTATTTAATCTGCAAGTGGGAGGGCTTAGAGACTTCACCGCCCGATTGTAATATATCACACGCGCCAGCAACTTCACTGCCCTCAAATCCTCTATTTACAATAACTTTCATTGCACTTCCTTACCTGCTTGCTACTTTTTGCCCTTGTGTAACCACTTGCATATCCACATAGATTTTTGTGCCTCCTACGATTTGATATAGATAGGGCAAATCTTTCTTAATCGCACTAGCCAAAGCCTTGCCCGAAGCTGCAAGTATGTTAATCCCACTCTTTGCTAGATAAAGCAGTGGGTCTGGCTCTAGGTAGTTAGTGCTTTGGAGTGGATAGGCAGTTAGCCCTGTTGAATACACTTGTGTGGATTGATAGCGGCGTGATTGCTCGTAAGCTTGCAAATATTGATTTGAAGCGGTTTTGATTTCATCTAGCCCATCGCTTGTGGCAGTTAGTGCCACTTCTGTTACTTTTCTATCATTGACATAGGTAGCTATGTTGTAGCTTGTTTTTGCTTCATTTGTTACATAGCTTGATTTGATTTGGTATCGATAGTTTTTAAACTCGATATACACAGGGTCTACAAATAGCGTAGCGATTTTGTTTTCTGCTCTTAGATTGGCAAACATCGTTACATAGCCTATGTTTGTTTGGCAATCAATACCCAAACTCCCGGGCTGTTTGCCAATATTTACATCTTCTTTGATAAGGCAAAAGCCTTTAACCGTAGTTGTAGGCACTTCATTTTTGCCATTATCCTTGCCATTGGCATTGCCATTTGCATTTACAACGACTTTTACCATTTCGCCTTTAGCACCATTGACTTCAGGGCGTAGTTTGACTTTTTGGGCTTGTATGTAGAAATTGTGCATTATCTCTCGCGTATAGTCTATGCGCTGATTATTATCGATGAATTCCGCTGTGGATTCCTTTACCGCGCTAGTGCCATAAGCACTAGATTCTATGATATTTTGCGCTTCATCGCCCTTAGTGGCGTTAGCAGCTTCTTGTTCTGCTTTGTTATCAATAGGCAGGTTTTCATTGGTTGTTTCTATCGGTGGAGCTAGTATGCCTTGTTGTGCTTCATCAGCCATTATCATTGTTACGCACAATGTAAGGCATAGTGTAAGTGTTAGTTTTTTCATTTGCTATCCTTTGTCAAATTAAAATGCGACACAAGTTTCCCTCTGTCATAGAGTGAAAAAGCCTTAGTGTGCTTATAATCAAAATACGCACTTTTGATAAGCAGTGCTATTAGAAAATATTTCACACTAAAAGCAGCTACTGCTGGCGTCATAAACACTGCGCAAGCAAAAAATATCAGCACAATGACAAATGCTAAGAAAAGCTCTTTTTTGTAAGCTATGAGTAACGCTAAGCCTAAAAACCACTCTGTCGCTCTCTCTAGCGATAGAGAGAAGTCATAGCGAGTGCATATCAAATACACAAACACGAAAGGAATGAAGTATTTAAGTAACAAAAACTTCTTATTTGAAAATTCTTTGTATTGATATGCTTTTGCATTTACTTCTATTTGTGTGCCTAGCTCGCTAGCCTGTGCTTTTTGCATAAACCAAAAAACAAAAGGAAATTTGCCTATTTTGATTTCAATCATCTTACTACCTCTCGTATGTTTATTGGCATTGCTTGCAAATCAACCTGTTGCCAAATATATATTAGCTTGACTTCTTTTGTTGTGTAGAAATTGACACCTGTTAAATTCAAAAGATATTTTGCATTTAGCTTTTTTAGGTTTTTAATCTTTTGATTTTGGTCATCGTAAATCTCTTGTCTGCTTTTTACTACCGATTCGACTTTTTTAAGTGCTTTACAGCTATCACTATCGCATTTTTGCGCTTGCAAAGCACTTAGCAAAAAAACAAGTGAAATCAATGTCTTTATCATCTCATTCTCCTTGTTTTAGGTGTAGTTTGACTTTGATTTGATTCTTTGGTAGAATTGCTATCAGAGTTCACTGAACGCGCATTTGCGCCAGATAGCTCATCTTTTTGGGCTATTAGCTCCTCTGTCGGCAGGTCTCGATGTGTAGAGGGTGTGGGGGTCTCTACCAGTGAAGCTCTTAATTTCTCAAAAGCACTTAACCGCTTTTTGTTTGCGTGTATAATTACATTTTGTCCATCGTTATTAACGATGACAATATCCCCCATTTTTTCACTATTTAATCGCTTCGCTGCAAGCAAAGCATTTGATGTTTTTGCTTCAGTGATGATTTCAGGTTTTTGTGCTACTTCTTTTATCATTTGTGCTACTTCTTCCATATCCTTAAACATTTTATCTTCGCTATGTTTTTCATATAGCCTTTTAATGTCTGCAATAGCCTGCTTATCGCTCAAAAGCGTAGCAAGCTCATTGCAAAGTTCAAAGATTCTTAGAGTGTTTGGGCTCATTGCTTTCTCCTAACAGCCTCACTCTTCACACTCTTATCTACATTCACAGATTCTGCAACATTTTTATTATCCGCGCTAGCTTGCTCTTGCTTAGCCTTAGCCGCATCCAAAAACGCCCTAACTTTTTGCCTTTCCTCTTGCGTTGGCTTAGGCATAGCGCGTATTTTATCTGCTGCGGATTGTGGTGTTAGTGTTTGCTGTGTGGGCGCAGCAGTGTTAGTTTCACTTTGCGCACTTTGCGTGCTTTCGCTCGCTTGTGTTTGTTGCACCTGTTGTGCTGGTTTTTTAGGAGTAAAATCAATGCTAGCAATAACCTCATTAGCACTTGCTAATCTATTAGCTTCTTTGATTTTTTGAATTTCTGCACCGATTTTTTGTTTGATTACATTTTCGTATTCCTCTCCATAAACCTCTTTTGCGATTTGGTCATCAACTCCTGTATTTTTACCCAAAAAGATATTTAGCTCCGCTAGCCTTTGTTGTTTTTGTTTTAGTAGTTGTTTTTGGCTACTAAAATCTTTTGCTTGAGCTTTTTCTATTGCAAGAGTTGCTCTTTGGATTTTTTCATTAGCATCGTTTTTAGCAATAGCAAGAGTGTCTTTTGTTTTGCTTTTTTCTGACAAAAAGACATTGGCATATCTACGAGCATAGTCCATATTGTCCATACTAAACATATCATTAAGTTTGACACTTGCAAACTCAACGCCCTCTTGCATATCTTTGCCAACCATAATAGAAACTCTATCTGTGTCTTTGTGATACTTAATGAGAATATCCTCATTCCCCACAGAACCTATTTTTTCAACACTGCGACTATAATATGAGTCTCTTACTTTTATGCTCATAACTTTATTAAATTCTGCGCGGATTTGGGCGCGAATTTCACTGCTTTTTTCTTTGTCTTTGTCTGTGTAATTTAGCTCAAATCTCTTAGCAGCTACGCCCCCTCCTATTGTTAGCACATCTTTAGAATCACATTTTTCAAACCTATCCAAAAACTTCTCTTTGGCTTCAAAATCCTCGAGATTTTTCTTATATCTTTGCACCTCCGCACTACGCAAAGATATGATTTTTTTGTTGCCATCGATTTCTGTTTGCAAAAAGTCTATTGACTTTTGAATTTCCATAGCCTCCAATAAAATTTCAGCGTTTTCATCAGTTGCTGCTTGCATAGCAGCATAGAGATTATCCTCGCTATCATCTACTATGATTCTGGCGTTATCTTGGTTTGGATTGCCTATCGTTTTGATGATATTTTGCTTCACACCTAAAGTTTGCAATACCACAGAATCAACACTAGCTTTTGTCGCATAAGTGAATATCCTAGCACTAAAATCATCGCCTAATTCCTTGTGAATCTCATTGCCTTGTCTTATGATTCTACCCTCGCGCTGCTCCATATTTGCAGGTGTCCAATCAAAATCTAAGTGATGAATCGCTGTGAGCTTTGCTTGGAAATTGCTACCTGCTCCCATTTTGTGAGTGCTACCCAAAAGTATGCGAATTTCGCCATTGTTGATTTTCTCTCGCAAAATGTTAGCTTTGTGTTCTGTGTGGTAGTCGTGTATGAAAGCGATTTCGTTTTCAGGTATGCCTTTTTCTATGAGTAGAGATTTCATATCTTCATAGACACTAAAACCTCCTGTGCCTCTATCGTATTTGTCTTGCAGTGTCTCTAGTTCCGCTTGTTTTTTCTCTAAATCCTCATATTTGCCCTTAAAATCATCTAACTCATCTTCTAATTCAATGATTCTTGCTAGAGTTTTTTCTTTTTCCTCGTTACTTAAGCTTTTGCCTTTTGGTGTCGAGCTATCACAAAAGATGAGTTGAGTGCCTTTGAAGTCGTTATATTGTTCATATTGTTTTAGCACGACTTCAGCACATTTTGCAACCTTACCATTTGGGTCTCTCTCTAAATTAGGGTTGATTAAACGCATATCTAGGCTTGCTTTTTTGCCATCATTCATTATTACAAGATGATTATCCCCGCCTTTTTCTACGCGTTTGCCCTCTAAATCTTTAGAACGCTTTTTTAACACTTCTTGATACATTGCTTGGTCACTGCTTCGTTCAATTAAGAGATTATATCGTTCCACTTTAGGCTCTGGTGATTTTAAGCCACGCGCTTGAAAATCTTTTTTCATATCCTCTTTAGTTACCACATCAGCAAACATACTGTATGCCTTTTTTAGCTCTGGGATATTTTGAAATTCTTTCAAACGCGAAGTTTGTTTAAACTCGCCACTTGCCTTGCGCTCAAAAGAACTTGAAGAAAGTGCATAATTTTTACACCAATCATCAAAGCCTAGATTTCCTTGTTTGCTTAATTCCTCCTCGCCTAAATAGCGTTGCAAAATATACATATCACTAATGTAGTTTGTGATAGGCGTGCCTGTGGCAAAAACGACTTTAGAATTATCTACCTCTTGTTGCAAGTGCTTAATTTTCATATAAGCATCAACTGCGCGTTGTGATACTGCTGTGCTAATGCCACGCACATTTTTTTGAGCTGTAATTACAGGCAAATTTTTTAACTTTTGTGCTTCATCAAAAAGCATCATATCCACACCTAAATCATCAAAAAATACGCGTGTTTCACTTTTTGCGCTGTTTTGTATGTGATTGGCTATTGTTTCGCCTGTTTTCTTTATTTTGTTTTCAAAACTTCTGATAACTTGCTTTGAAGCGTTTGGGTCTTTTTTCAAATCATCAAGAACTTTTTTGTGTTGTTCTATTTCTTTTTCGTAATAATCTTGGAACATTGCAGTAGAAACATTCATCGAGCTAAAAGCTGTGTAAGTCGCAACGATTAAATCATAATCATTGTTTTTTAAGTTATCTAGCTCGATATTTTTAGTTTTTTGGCTTATGGCATTTATAAGTTTTATCTTGGCATTTGGGTAAAGCTTTCTTGCCTCTGCTGCAAGCTGCGGAGCGACATTGTTAGGTGTTACAAGCATAGGTTTTTTGCTAATACCGATTCTTTTTGATTCTAAAGCACTAGCTACCATTGTGTAGGTTTTTCCTGTGCCAACATCGTGTGCTAGGAGTGTATTTTTGCTATCTAGCACGCGCTGAACTCCAGCTTGCTGATGTGGTCGCAATGATATATCATCATTTTTGCCAATCAGCGTTAAATGCTTGCCACTATACACGCGTGTAACATTTCTGTTAAAAAGTTCATTGTAAGTTTTTTGCACAGCTTCTGCGTATTCAGGTTTAGATTCTAAAAACTCTTTAAAATCTTTTTGAAGTTGCTTTTTAAACCTCTCTAGTGTGGCAGTGCCTACTTCATCTTTGTAAGTTTTTTGACTGCCATCAGGCATTTTTACACTTCTAGAAACTTCCAAAGTGGCATTATTAAACATTTTTTCTAGATGGTAAAGCGCGTTGTCAGTTTCTTTACCTGTTTTTTGGGCAAATTCTTTGTTTGTGGCAAAAGTATAGTTATCCCAAGAATTTGTGTAAAATTGATTTGCCTCAATCTCATATCCTACGCCAGCGGTATATGAAAATCTACTAAGAGATATGCCTAAATGGTTTTGCAAAAAGTCTTGATAGATTTCTTTTTCTATCCAATTTGCACCAAGCGAGATGCTAATATCATTTAGCTCAATATCCTCTGGGATAACCTCTTTCAAATCATCAAAAGCAATTTTTTGATACTTTGCTTCTAGCTCATTGTCGCTAATTTTAAATGCTTTTGTCGCGGGGTCTTTGAAATATTCTAGTTTTGATTTTACATCGCCCGATAAGAACTCGCCAGCTTCTACCATTGCACCGCTGTAATCCATATACATAATCTTAGAATCTAGCAAGTCTTTTTGTGTTTGTATGCTATCTTGGTTTAAAAGTTCAGAAACTCGAGGGATAGAAATTGTGCCAAATTCGTTTTTTGAGATATTAACCGCACTTTCTAAAGAATCTGCACTTTCTATATATTCGTAAGGCTTTGCCATTCTTTTTTCAAAAATCTGCGCTTTTTGCCCATCTTTGTCTTGCAATGAAAAAACTTCAAAGCTCGTATCATCGAGGTGGAAAAACAAAGAAAATTCTTTCCTTACATAGCCTCTTTTGTCATATAGGCTTCCATTTGTGTTTTTTGTAAGTTGATTGAATTGTTCGTTTAGTTTTGCTCTAAGCAATTCAATTTTCACTTCATCATTACTATTTGCTTCTAAATATCGCAATTCCCCCAAAGTCTCTTGCAAAGATTCAAGTTGTGGCATATATTGCACATACAAATCTATGCGTTTTTGCAAAGCATTTGCGCTTTTTGTCCATTCGTGTTTTCTAAGCTCTGTTTCTTTTGCCAAATCAATGACAACATTTTTGCTAATATTTCCCCTATTAACAATGTCGTTCTCGTTTGTCGCGCGGTAAACTTTCCCATCGCGCAAAAAAATCGAGCCAATGGGCTTGTTTTCATAATTCGTTCGAGTTTCTTTATACGCTTTAGGCAAATCTTGTGGAGCGTTTAAAAATGCAGGGCGCAAAGATATATATCGCGCTAAATCTAAATTATCTAATGGGGAGGGTTTAGTTCCTAAATCTATAACTCCTAATTGTTTTCCGAATCGCGTATTTTTTGCTATGAATGCGCCCAAAACATTATTAGGATTATTGGCAAAATATGAACTAACCTTTAGCCCTTTAAACTCGCTATCTTGGGTTTGTGTCCACGATTTGTCGAGTGATTCCCTTTGGTCAAGTGGCACTTTTCTAAATGCCACAATATCAGTAGTTACACCTGTATCTGCACCAAAAGCAGTATCTGGTAGCCTAACTGCACCCAAAAATTCTGCTTGCTCGGCAATTTTGTTTTTTGCTTCTGAGTCTTTGTCAAGGAAATTGTGGCTTACAATTTGTATTGAAATACCATAATCAGCAAGATTATCAATGCCTTTAAGCATAAAATAATCAGCTAATGGCATTCCAGCTATTCTATCGCTAGAATAAGGAGGATTGCCAATGACTATATCGTAACTATTTGTTAGTTGCGCTGCTTTTGATTTTTCAAACGCTTCATTTTCAATATGTGCGTTTGGATAGATTTTTTGAGCGATTGCGGCTGTAAGTCTATCTAACTCTACACCGTAAATATTGTATTCATCACCGCTAAATTCATCTAAAAATCTACCAACGCCACAAGAGGGTTCTAAAATGTTGCTTTTTTTCTGTGGCGATAAGTTTTTAACAAAATCCCCCATCGCTTTTACGATATTTTTAGGCGTGTAATATGCAGTATCACTGAATGCGTAAAAAATCCCTATATCAAGCGGTCTATCTGTAAAATTCCTTTTAGGGATTTTTGAATCAATGCTTTTTAACAAGTCGTTTACATATCTCAACCTTTCATCATTGATGTTTGCTTTGCGTATTTTTTGGATAGCATTTGAAAATCTACCACCTGCACCGCTAAAGGCTTTTAGCGTGTTGATTTCATCACTGCTTAATGGCTCACTAGAACCTAAAGATTGGTTTAGAATCTCTAGGGCTTTGACATTAGTGTCAAAAATTTGCGCTTCATCTGCGCTTAATCCTCCTCCTCCTCGTCCTCCCAATCGCTCTCGTCCCAATCCCCCATCGCTTCTGGTAGTAGTGTGTATTCTATTAAGCTGTCCGCTTTCATATAGGCTTGATATGTTTCCTCTTTGCTGATGTCTAGTGTCGTCAATTCCTCCATCGATATTTCGTCCTCCACTTCGTATATCTCCCCATCCTCCTCCTCGAATGTTGTTATCGGTATGTGGTAGCTGTCCATTATCATCTCTTGCAAGTGGAGTGCTGAGCCTACTATCTGCGCCAGCATTGGAATCGCTAGATGAATCTCTATGTCCTCTCTGCCGTTGTATATCCCCTTGCTTACTGCTTTCTCTAGGCTCTCGGGGAATTTCTTGGACATTGTTGCTAGTATGTTCGTTACTTGTTCGACTATCTGCTGCTTCGCTTCTTGCGGTGTCAGCATTCTGTGGTCTATCATTGTTGCGTAATGACTCTCCTCTTTGAGTATTACCTTGATTCTTTCCTCTATTTTGACTATTAGCTCCCCTGTTATCATTTGAGGATACATTTCTTTTAGCTCTGCTAGTGTTTTGCTCAGCATTAGTTGCTCCTTTGGTTTGACTTTGATTTGATATTGTAGCATTGATTTTAGTCAATGCGGACAAAAGACTTTTGTGTGATTGCATTTGTGTGTTCATTGTTTTCTCCTTATTTTAGGTTTAGATTGACTTTGTGCGGATTGTTTGGTAGAATTAGATTCACTAGCAGGTGAATGTGCTTTTTGCACCAGCCCAAGCTGATTTTCTAAATCAGGGTGTGGGAAATGGGCGCACCTACCACCTGCTAGTGAATCTCTTGTAGTAGTCGATGAAATGTTGTTATCAACCAGTCGCCCGTCAAGACTTTGGGCTTGAGTGTAGGGAGTGTGGGCGCACCTACCATCGACTACGATTTCTTTTTTGGCTAACAAACCTAAATTTTTCAATCTTTTTTCATTTGCGTGAAAAATCTTGCTAGCATTCCCATCTTTTCTTATGCCTACTTCTCCCATTTTCTTGTCATCTAGTTTTTTCCCTGCGATATAGTCTTTTTCACTCTGTGGAGTGGGATTTTTGACAATTATGTCAGGCTTTTCAATTACATTTTTGATTAGATTTTCTACGCTTTCAATGTCTCTAAACATTTCAGGGTGTCTATCTAGCAATACTTGCAAATCTGCAATAGCCTGCTTATCGCTCAAAAGCGTAGCAAGCTCATTGCAAAGTTCAAAGATTCTTAGAGTGTTTGGGTTCATTGCTGTTCCTTTTCCAATTCATAATCATCGCCATTTGCTTTGTGGCAAACTACAATATAGGGCAAATCTTTTTTAAGAGTTTTTGCCACACTCTCAAAGTTTAATAGCGCACTACCTGTTAGAACCTCAATCCCATATTCTCTTATCGCCTTATCACGCAAGGCATCTACTATTTCTATTTTCACTACCTCGTCTTTTAGCAAATCTTGCGTATTTAGCTCTGCAATTTCATCTCTATACATAATCACGGAGTATTCACTTTGCAAATACTCTCTTATGGTGCAATTTAAGTCGCAACAAGCATCAACAAAAACACACTCCCAATCTTTAGCCAAAATATCGCCTGCGGTTAGGCTAGCGGGGGTTATCTCGCCTTTATTATCCTTTTGCCAAAATCTACAATCTAGCAGAGGAACAGCCTCATCTGCGCTCTCGCCTGCCTCATCTACATAAAATTCAGCCAATCCATATACTTTTTCTTTTCTCATTACTCCCAAGTTGCGTTCCTCATAATCTATGCAATCCTGCAAATAATGAGAGATTTTGCCTTTATCGATTTTGTTTAGCAGTTTCAATGCTTTTGTTAGTTTCATTTTCTATGTCCTTATTTGTAGATTTTTTGATTATCCACTCGATATTTTCTACCATTGATATGGATATAGCCTCTATCATCATCTAGCACAATTCGATACAAAATATCATCAATATGGATATAGCTAAACTCATCAGTAGGATATTTGCCATACTGCCTAAAAAACTCATAAATTACCTCGTGTGGTTCTCTTTTTGGCTTATTTACATACGAGATAACAAGATTAAGCGCATTATCTTTACTCCTTTCATAGCGAGAAAGGATTAGATTCATCACATAGTTTTGCTTCTCTATGGAGTAAAGCACGCTTAAATTTGCTATTTCAAAGTCTTTTTTAGGTCTAAACATAAGCGTATTTTGGTCAAATTTAAGCACTTCAGCAGGGATACTAGAATCTACAAAGCTAATCTCTGCACCTGTTGGCAGCAAGAATGTCGTAGTGAAATATGGATGCACCATTACACTATCTTGGCTGCTCATCGGGCGAATTTCAGGCTGTGAGTTAATCGTAGCATCATCAAACCTATCTAGGATTTCTTGCGTTTCTTTGTCGCGCTTGATTGCATCTTTTGCTATGTCTTTGTTATCTGGTATATCTAGCATAAACTTCTTTATGCGCAAATCCATAGAATCCTGTGGATTTTCTGCTTCCTCGCGTGGCGTGGCTGGGGCAAAAGTATTGCCCTGTGCCATTTCCTCGCCCTCCGCGAGTGCAAAATTTGCGCATAAATTTGCTAAAACTACCAAAAACGCTAGTTTTTTAAGCATCGTTTTTTCCTTGTAGCAATGTTTTTAGAAAATCCACCATAGCGAGCTTCTCGCTATCATCTTTTGGCTCTTTTTCGTTGATAATTCCTGCTTGGATTTTTTGTTCTTGCAATTCTTGCTTATAAGTGTCCTTTGCAAGATAGTTGATAGCTTCTATGACTTCCTTGCTTAAGATACTTGCTTCTTTGAAAACTTCTTTAATATCAAGTGTGTTTTCTTGTTGCAAGCCTATGATAGAAACATAGCCATCTACAATTTCTTTATTGACTTGATTTGCAAAAGCTGTGCGATACTGCTCCATAGTGGCGTATTCTTCCTCTTTTTTGTTTTGCTTTTCTAAGAAAAGCTCATCTACTAAGGCAAGCACTAAAGGCATTTTGACTTTACTAGGCTCACTCTCTCCATCTTTGTTGCGCACATCGCAACAAGATGCGATTTCCTCTCTTAGTGCGTTTTCTCTATCGACTTTGATTAAATCAAGTCGCACACGCTCTTTGTAGAGTAGATTTAGCTTTTCTAGCAATACCTTAGCTTCGTTTTTTTGTTCTTCATTTAGTATTTCCATTTGTTGCTCCTTATTGTATGAGTTGGTTAATTTCTTGTTCGGCAGAGTCTTTGTCAAACTTCTCGTTTGCAATAACTGCCTTTTGCGCTGCAAGTGATGCAAGATTTTTTCGCACTTCACCTCCTTCTTGGATTTTGGCACGCAAAAGAGCTTGTCTTTGCTGCTGATTTTTGATTTGCGCAATCACGCGCAATCTGGCATCTTTTTTTAGATATTTGACATATTCCTGTGTAGGCATAGCAATATCATCTTTTTGTCGCGCTGCTTGCTCGGCAACTCCCATCATTGCCTTTGTGTTGTTGTCAATCTGCGTATTCACATTGCTGATATGTCTATTTGCTTCACTCTCTGCATCACTTCCCTCTTTGCCATTTAGTTTTTGCTTTAGCACACCTGCTACATTGCTAGGCGCACCTACGATATACCCATTTGATATAGCAGCACTAAGCCCATCAACTTCTTTTAAATATTCTGTCATTGTTGCAGGTGCTTGGATTTCATCAATGCTTAAATCAGTAAAATTTCCACTTTTTAGATTCTCATTGTTTTGTTGAATGCTGATTAAGGCGTTGATTTCACTTTGATTGCCTGTGCGAAACACTGCTTTAGCAAAGTTTTCACTCTTTGTGCTAAAGATTGTTTTTGGGCTTGCTTTTTGGAAAAAGCTATCTATATCTAGCCCATTAGCTAATTTTGAGTTCCCTCCTAAGTTGTAGTATGCTTCATAGTTATTGATACTTGCAATGATATTGTTAATTTTATTTTGTTGCGCTGCACAATATGCTTGTAACCCAAAACCACTGATACCTACCGTCTTTTGCTTCTTTTGAAAGCCCGGGACCTGTGGCGCGATATTGCATATTTCTACTTGCAATGAGCCTATTTCATTAAATGCACTGCAAACATCAAATTGTTTGACTTGTTGCATTGTGTAGCACATTCCCACTGCACCAAAGCTAATTTGATTGATTTTATCAAAGATTTTGCTTGCAGCTCCACCTAGCCCGGGAATCATTCCCGCTGCTTGTTTCCAATCAAAGCTAAACACCAAACTATGACTTAGTGCGAGTGCTACAAGTGTTGTTGTGAGTTTTTTCATTGTTTGCTCCTTGTTTTTGGTTTAGTCGCTTTAGTTGTGATTTTGCTTGCGCTAGGGTTTGAGTGCTAGAGATGATTTTGCCCGATTTGTTTTTGATAAGGTAATTTTCCTTTTCTAAAACAATGCAATACTTCATTTTTGACTGCATTTTTGCTCCTTATCTCTTGGATTTTTGATATAGCCTATCATTTGTCCTATTTGGACTAAATGCTGGGCTAAAATCTCAAAGTCTTCTTCTATTTGCTCTATTCTTTTTTGCATATCAGCCATTTGGGATTGCAATGAGTCCTCATTGCTTTGTGGTTTTTCTTGGTTTGTGTTGTTTTTTAGAAAATCTAACTTACTCATTGCATTTTTACCGCCTTTGTTGGTATTTGGATAGAAAAATTCTTAATGCGCAATCCATAAGGATTGTAGTCATTTGCCCTTTGTAAATCAAAATCCCCACTAGCTACGATTCCCACCTCGCCATTTTGATTGACATAGGCATCTTTAGAGATGATGTAGCTAGACATTGCTACTTTGATTTTTAGCTCTAAATTAAACGCATTGCCCACATATTCATATTTAATGACTTCATAGTCTTTAATATTGAAATATTCAGGTAGCTTATCTTTTGCTATTGCGCTAAGTAGCCAATGCAAATAACTCATCAAATCCCCATAGCCTTGCTTATTTTCTGGGTCATCATTTGCACCCAAAAACGACAAATAAATCATTCCTAGCGGTGCATAGTTTTCTAGGATTTCGCTAGCTTGCATAATGTTTTGCGTGAATCCTTTTGTAAGGCTTGCACGCGAAACGATGAAGTTATTTACAAAAGTGCTAATTACAAATTGTTTTAGGTATTCTGCCTTTAGTGGTTCTTTTTCTACACGAATCGCACGCCCATCAATTGTGGTAAAGACTACTTTTGAATTGTTGTCATATACGACTTCTTGCAAATGTGTCATTCTGTCGTTAATGTTGTATAACGCCCAGCATTGCACCAAAATACAAATGATAAGTCCCCAAAACAAAAACTTCCAATTTTTTGCAAAAAACTGCTCTGCTTTGAAGTTTAGTGATTCTTTTACCATTTAAAGCTCCTTGATGAGAAATTCAGCTCATCACACTTTGCTTGTGCTTCTGCAAAATTGTTTGTTACAAAGATAATTTGCAGTGTGTATCCATTCATCACTTCAAATATTAAAACACCGCTATTATCTTGTTTTTTAACATTGATAAAGTAGTTCATTGCTGCTCCTTTTTTGGCTTTTTAGCCTTTTTGTTTGCGTGGAAAATAATGTATTTTCCATTTTTTTTCTTTCTTAAAATAATGTCTGTGGTATATGCTTCATTTAGCCTTTTGTCTGCTTTCACTGCATATTTTTTACCTTTGGCATCTTTTAAGATGATGACTTTGTCGGGCTTTTTTGCTACTTGCTCTATACAAAACCTCAAATCCCCCATTCCGCGAAACATTTCTGCGTGTTTTTTGTAGAGAAATCTTATAGGAGCATAAGCGATTACTTTTTCATTGTTGCCAAGCAGTCTATTAACGATATGCTTGCATAGTTTAACTTTCATCATTTACACACCTTTTTGAATTGCGCACAAAATGCTTTTTTCTCATTTTTGTTAAAAAACATTACCTTGTAATGCTTTTTTTCCTCGACATACACGAGATTTGCGCTTCTTAGTGTTTTTTGATTTTCACTTGTTTTTGAAACTTTCATATAGACAATGTTAGAATCTCTATTAGCAGGGCTTGGCATATCATAAGTGTTAGAATCCCTGCCTGAAAGCATTACGCTGTTATTCAAATCACTAAGTAGCATTTCTTTTTTCTCATCGCCATTTGGTAGCTCGCCAAATTGTGCGAAAATATCATCGATATTTAGCTCTTTTTCGATTCTGCTAGGCAGGATTTGAAAGGTAAGCATTCCATCTTTTTCATTGATGATTTGATAGATTTGTGGGTAGGTTAGTCTCTTATCCTCGATTAGATACTTACCTACCTCAAAAGCTCGCACACGATTTTTGTATTTCTCAACAACTTTTTTAGCGATTTCGATGCCTTTATTTACGCCTGCATCAAATCCTTGATTCCAGCCATTCTCAAAACCGCGCTCATAAAAGAATTTCTCTGCTTCATCAGCAACCACCATTGTTACGCACAATGTAAGGCATAGTGTAAGTGTTAGTTTTTTCATTTGTATTTCCTTTTTCTTTGATTTAGTGCTTGGACTTCTGCAAGGTTTTTAGCGTTTAGCAATGGCGGTGTATCCCATTGCACGCCTATTTCGCAATTTGTGATTGCTTTATTTCCCTTAAACTTCTCTGTAATGGTGTATTCCTTGATAGAATGCACCTTTGCCTTTTTCTCTTTCTCTATGTTTTTAACCGCTTTTAACACCGCTTCTCTGCAAGGTGTTTCATAGATAAGGTTAAAGACTTCTTTTTGTGTTTGGTTATCGATTTGATATGTGCCTGTTTTTCTTATGGAGGGTAAGACTTCTTTGGTTACCCATCGCTCGAATGGTTTAGCTTTTGGGCTATTTGTTCTGTTTAAGATTCTGTATAACCCACTTTCAGCTACAAAATTACTATTAGAGCCACCGTGAGAATTTCTCACGCTGTGTATCTCATCAGCATCAAACCAGCTATCTTTAACCCATTGACGACTTGCGCCAGCCGATAATCCCAAAACTTTTTCAATATCAGTAAGTTTAAAAAACACTATTCCATTTCTATCGATTGTTTCAACCTGCATATCACCAATCTCATTGTTGGTATAGGTTTGCGTATTAGATTCCTCGCTATTCCTAACCCCGCCCGCTAAAATCTCTTTCACACGACTAACGCGTGGTTGTGGAATATCACTAAATTTAGTGATTTTATTATCACTTTGTGATTGTTGCTTTGCATAATAATCCTGCACTTTAGGATTCTTATAAAGCATTTTATTTGTAGCGTTTCTGTCGGAATAGTATGTTATAATTACATCCTTAGAGGAGGATAGAGGCACATCGAGACCCTCTCCTCTAATCTTATCTACAACTACCCTAAACCTTACATCCTCATCATTCTGCCATTCATAGATTTTTCGCCCTCCCTCTTTTTCGATAAAAGGCTCTTTGAATATTGCTAGGTATTCTCTTATGTATTTACCTAGATTTAGAAGCTCGCTTATGCTTATCGCTCCCTCGCTTTCTTTGTCTAAATGCAATTTAATATGCTCCGCACCAAAACCCGAATCTGTCCTAATGTTGTGGTAGCCTTTGGAAAACAATATGGATTTTTCATTTAGATATTTGGCTAGACCATATTCTATTGTTTCCAAATCAGTCCTTAGTGCAGTAGCCTTTTTGGCATTAAAGGTTACATTATAGATTCCGCGTTGCTCTTTGTTGTTCATTTGCTGTGTCCTTGTTTGATACCGATTTCCCATAAAGTCTTTGCTGCAGGGTCTGGCTCTCTAAAATAATCAATAGCCCACAAATCAAAATCTTTTGCTATTTTGATTTCATCGTGGTTTTTGAGTGTTATTTCTCTGTTGTTTGGCAAATGCAATTTGTCTTTGTTTGGCAGTGGATTTGTTTGCTTTTTGCCCGAGCAGCCAAAGCCACAAATACACAAACATATCAACATTAGCGCATTACATAGCTTATTCATTGTGCTTCCTCGATAAATCGCAGATTGTAATGCAAGGCAGTGATATTATCTGCGAATCGCACATATATGGGGTTTATGGACATTATTTGATAGCCCTCAAAGCTCTCGCCTACTTTGTAGTCTTTGTCTTTGTAGCGAAAGCTATCAGCGTTAAGAATGATATTGCCCTGTATAGATTTGAGATATGCGCGTATATCTCTATCTCTATTTGCTAGGGTGGTATCATCTAGCGGAGGAGGTGTTTCATTAAACTCTTGCTTAACTACAATCATATTATTTGTAGAGATTCCTTGCTCGGCTGCTTTTAAGTCTTTTTCGATTTTGTCAAGCTGTTGGTCTAGGGTAGGGGCTTTTTTGGATTCTCTTAGTGCTTTTTCATCTAGCTCTAGATTTTCAGTGCTTCCCTCTTCTTCTTGTTCCTCTTGCTCTTGCGGTGGTGGTGCAAGCATATCTATTTCTTTTGGCTCTCCTAAGCCTAGCAATAGATACACAGCACCACCAAATAGTAGCAACGCTCCCGCAAGTGCTAGATATAGCTTTAGATTTTTGTCTTGCTCGAGTTTTTTTAGAAACTTCTCTTTGTATTCCTGCAAGGTTTTTAGTATTTTTTCCATTTGTTACTCCTTATTTCTATTTGTTTGGTTTGCGTAAATATCTAAAAAACATTACTGCGATTATCACAGCAGCGATATGTATCGCCAGCAACATTTCTTCGTTCATTGCGATTTTCATTTGCTGTAAGATAAGTGCTAATCCACTAACTACACACGCAAATACAAAAAATGCAAGACTTGCCACAAGTGTGAATCCTTGAAATTTTGAGCGTGTGTATCTCTCTACGCTTATGGGTGTTTTTGACTTTTTCATCGCTTACTCCTTAGTTTAGATATAATTACATTCTCAAAGAGGGAGAGAGGCGCAATAAGACCCTCCTCTTTGACTTTGTCTATCGCTACCTTGCTACTCATTTGCTATCCTCCTCCACATCTTCACTAGAGAAGTAAAGATTTTTACCTTTTGCTTTGATAAAGACTTCGCCCTCGTTTGTAACGATGACTTTTTCTTTTCCATAGCGCATTTTTCCTTTGATTACCTTGTATTCAACGAAACTTGCGCTATTAACTGCGTTTTCCTCTTGCAAAATATAGCTTTGTGTAAGTGCGTTTTTAAGTCTAAAAGACTTCACACCACTACCAAAGCCTTGATTATTATTGCTCGTTTGTGCTACATATCTTGTTTTTGTTAGTTTGTCTGTATAGATTAGATTGCCATTTTCTCTAGCTTCTCTTATAAACATATCATAAGCCTTTTGGGCTAGTATAGGATGGACATAAAAAGTCTGTCCTTTGGCTATCTTGGCTGTGATATTGTAGTTTTTGGCAATTTGCTTGACTGCGTCTTCGGCATCTGCTTGCCTAGCAAATCTGCCAAACACTAATTCATCTTTTGTAAGCAGTGTCTCAAAATTATCCCTATTTGCCATAAATTGCAAGTAGAGAATCTCTGCCATAGGCATTTTAGTCGTAGTCGCATATACGACATAATCACTCACGCTAAAAGGTGCTTCACGCACCGTTACGCCCTCGTTTTGCAGTTGAAATTCAAACATCGCTAAACCTGTCTTAAATCCATTTTTGAAAGCGTCTTGCTCTCTTGGTGTGATTGCCACCACCATTGTTACGCACAATGTAAGGCATAGTGTAAGTGTTAGTTTTTTCATTTGTATTTCCTTTTTCTTTGATTTAGTGCTTGGACTTCTGCAAGGTTTTTAGCGTTTAGCAATGGCGGTGTATCCCATTGCACGCCTATTTCGCAATTTGTGATTGCTTTATTTCCCTTAAACTTCTCTGTAATGGTGTATTCCTTGATAGAATGCACCTTTGCCTTTTTCTCTTTCTCTATGTTTTTAACCGCTTTTAACACCGCTTCTCTGCAAGGTGTTTCATAGATAAGGTTAAAGACTTCTTTTTGTGTTTGGTTATCGATTTGATATGTGCCTGTTTTTCTTATGGAGGGTAAGACTTCTTTGGTTACCCATTTTTTAAATGTTTTAGCCTCAGGCTTATTGCTACCTAGAATCGCGCTATATAATCCGCTTTCATTGATAAGCGTAATACCCCTACCACCCGAGCTTGTGCCCAAACCGCCAATTTGGCGGTTTGAGATTTCATCATCATCTAAACGCCTTGTCATTTGATAGGCATCGCTATAATCTAGTGCCTTTGCTATATCCATTGCTATGAAATAAGGCTCATCACCGATGAGCATTGCGCGAATCTTTACACTATCATTAAGTGTAAATTCTTGTAATTCTTTATCCTGTGCGGATTCTTGTGCTTTGCTAACCCCGCCCGCCAAAATCTCTTTTACACGACTAACGCGTGGTTGTGGAATATCACTAAATTTAGTGATTTTATTATCACTTTGTGATTGTTGCTTTGCAGTGTTGTTATTGCTTTGCGTGCTTGCAAGTGATTTGACTAATTCGTGGTAGTCTTTTTGCAAGCTCGCAAGATTTTGAGATAATTCTGCGTTTTTGGTTTTTAGGTCTTTTAGCGTTTCGACTAGCAAATCTATATCTTTTTGTGTCATCTGCACTTCCTTACCTTAGTTTGACTTGCATTTGGGATTGTGGTAGAATTGTTTTGAGAGTTCACTGAACGCGCATTTGCGCCAGATAGCTCATCTTTTTGAGCTATTAGCTCCCCTGTCGACTTTTGCTCTAGCGATTGTCGATGTGTAGAGGGTGTGGGGGTCTCTACCAGTGAACTCAATAATCTATCAAACTCTTTCATTCTTTTCTTATTCGCGTGGATTATTTCATTCATTCCATTGTTGTTTTTCACAACAATATCCCCCATTTTTTCACTATTTAATCGCTTCGCTGCAAGCAAAGCATTTGATGTTTTTGCTTCAGTGATGATTTCAGGTTTTTGTGCCACAGATTCTATGGTGCTGATTAAATCTTTCAAATCTGCAAACATTTCGGGGTGGTGGTAATAGAGTTTTTGTAAGTCGGCTAATGCTTGTTTGTCGCCACCAAGTGCATTAGCTAGCCTATCGCCTAGCCTAAATAAGTGCATTGCGTAATTTTTCATTCTAAAATTCCTTTTTCGCCTGCTTCTAGTATTTTTATTTCAATCATTTTGTTGGTTTTTTCCATATAATAATTCACTTCATCGAGTTTCAAAGAATTGTATTTCTTTAGCTCTTGTAGCTTCTTGTATAGCTTGACACTATCTTTGTATTTTTCTAAATAATTGTTGTATTGCTTTTTTAGCTCTTTTACTGCTTCTTTTAGTTTTTCAAATTCTGGGTCTATTTTTCCCTCTGCTCCGCTTTTTTTGCCACTTGCATAACCCGAACAATCAATCTTAGTGCAGCTACCTATTGTTTGACAAATAACTGCATAAGCCCAAATGGGCAATAATGCTATGAGCGCAAACGCTCGTAATGTCCGCAATATGCCCATTTGTGTCCCTCTCTATTTTTGTGCGGCAACGCCACCTGTAAGCACAGAACGCCAAAAACTATTGACAATCTGCACGCCCTCGCTAGCACTTCCCATAAGTCCTGCTCCTAGCACTGCGGCTAAAATCACGCCGACAAAAAATCCTAGAATCGCACTAATGAAAGTGATGATAGCTACGCGAGTAGTGTCTTGGTCTTGCTCGGCTTTTTTGGAAGCGTATCGATAGCCACCTACACCGATACCGATGAAAGATATAAGTGGCAATAGTCCAAAAAACCACGCTCCAAATGTCCCTAGTGTGCCTTTACCGCTCGTATTTAGCGCACCCACAGTGCTATCAATACTCGTAAAAGCACCATTGTTTGCTAGCACTACGGTTGTGCTTAGTGCAGTAGCGACAAGTAAAAAAGTTACAAATCTTTTCATTGTTTACTCCTTAGTTAAAGTCTGAGTAATTCTTTTCTTTCCAAATGATTTCGGTAAAGAAGCCATCGCGGTCTAAGTTTAGTTTCATCGTGGCATCTTTGTTTTTGATTTCGCCACCATCAAGTAGTGTGCGAATATCCCCATCGCTTAGCTTTCTGCCGAAGCTCTTTTGCTCGTAGTTGATACGAAAATTACACTCGCCGACTGATTCATAATCTTTTCCATTGCGTGTAAATTGAAGCTTTTTGCAGCAAATTCCATATTCTCTTTTTTGAAGTTCTCCATCGCGACCGTCTCGTTCGCATAGTGGGCATTTTCGTGCCATTTTTAATCCTTTCGTATTATTGTTGTTGGATAGCGTTTGCTAGCACTTCTCTATAAAAGTTAGCAATCCTATCAAAAAGGTTACCCTCTGGCAAAAATAGTGCTGGACTTGCAATATGCGCCCAAGCTGTGTAAAGCACCGCGCAGCATATTGTAGAGATGATGCACCACGAAGCTAACTCCGCGTAAGATTCTTTGTAGGAATCTTTTTTTGCCAACATAACACCATAAGCAATAGCAAGGATAAAAGTTATGAGTGGTGAAAGCGCGTGGGCAAATTCTGTAACCACATACACTAAGTGTAAGATTACATAACTGCCCATCGCTTCACTGCTATTGCCACCGCCGACTAAGCCCATCACAGCTCCTTGATTACCACCATTCCAAAAGACTTGAAATACTTTTTGACTAAAGTATCCGCTTTGATTAGGGTTGAGCTGGTCTAGGGCATAAACAGAAGCAATAAATGCTACGCAAGAAACGATATGCACTACTAAGGCTTTAATAATAACGCCTAAGATAGTAGAGCCACCTGAAGTATGCTGCTCGCTTTTCATTATGCCTGTTACGATTACAAACACAAAAGGCACAATGCTAAAAACGACTGCAGCACCTCCAAATACGCTTGCTTGCGTAATAAGTTTTGCTCCTGTTACATCTGTCATTAGTGATTAACCTCCTTTGTGTTGGGATTAGAATCTTTAGAATTTTTTGTAGTTGATTTTTACTCGAGGAGGTCGCGCTTCCTCACTCTTCACACTCTTATCTACATTCACAGATTCTGCGACATTCTTATTATCCGCGCTAGCTTGCTCTTGCTTAGCCTTAGCCGCATCCAAAAACGCCCTAGCTTTTTGCCTTTCCTCTTGCGTTGGCTTAGGCATAGCGCGTATTTTGTCTGCTGCGGATTGTGTGGGTGTTTGTTGTTTTTTTGATTCCACCTCGTTTAGAGATTCCAAAAATCTATCTAAACGCTTGGAATTAACATCTGCTGAATAGCCACTACTAACGACTTTTAGCGTTTCTTTTTCTATTGCAAAGAGTTCTTTCCAAATCTCTGGAGAGTAGTAGCCTTTGCCTTTTTCTTTCATATTGTCTTTAATGAAATTAAAGGCTTTTTGCGCTTGATTGACTTGCAACTCCTCTAGCGTGTTATTCATCATTGTGGGCAAAACTCGTTGCGCTAGTTTCCTTCCCTCTTTAAGCGCAAGCAAGACATCATCTTTGCTAAACTTGCCATTTTGCGCATATTCTTCTAAATACCCTGCTTGTTTTTTGTGGTAGTATTTATCTTCTTTTTTAGAGTCAAATTCAGCATTGCTGGCACGAACTACAATGAATTTTGCAATCTGCTCTTTTAAAAGTTGAATATGCTCTGGTAGAAAATCATCTTTGTGGTGTTGGAAATCAAGGTCATCTTGGAGGGCTCTATCAAAATTTTCTTGTAGCAGTTTGGATTCTTCGATGTCAATCGATGGCTTAAGTCCTGTTGTAAGCGCATCTACGACTTCCATATCTGCTTTTGAGAAATCTACTTGATTGTGTCCAAATACCGTAAAACTTTTTATGTAAGTTTTTTGTAGTTGTGCGATTTCCTCTTGGCTTGGGTGAGGCTCGCCTAGCTCATCGAGTTTTGCGAGTAAATCTTTGATTTCCTCATCGCTTCTACCTCTGTGGTAAAAAAGCACTTCTTGCCCTTTTTCGCCTTTTTTGATTTGCGCACCTAATTCTTTTGCTTGATTAAAAGTAAACCAACTTGTATTAGATTTTCCTTGCTCGGCTGCTTTGCTTTCAAGCAACAAATCATTAACGCCACGATAATTAGTGCTTGTAACAGGCGAATTATTTCTAAAAGCACTTACCCATTTATCAGAAGTCCTTAGTAGTGGGCTTGTCCCATTTGCTAGAGTTCTTATAATAAGCTCCGCGTTTGCTGCTTTCTTTTGCTCGATGATTTGTTTGTAGTCTACTTTTGCGTTTTCCATTTGTTACTCCTTATTGCCTTTGTCTTGTTGTGCTTCATCAGCAATTTGCTCGTTTTCTGGCTGTCCTAGATAGAGTATATCCTCTAGCTCATCTTTGCCTAGTTCCATTTCTTCTTCTTTGTTGAGTTGCTCTAGTTCTTCATCACTCATTTGTTGCTCCTTATGCTACGATATTAGGATTGGTGTTAAACACCGACATTTCTATGTCACTAATCTCAAATTTGAGATTAAACACACCTTCGCTATACCAAATACACAATTCGTGTTTTTCGGTATTATTTAGTGCCTCGATTACTTTTTCGTTGGGTTGGAAATGTTTTTTTATTTCATTGATTGTTTCTCCTTTCTTGCTTGGAATTAGTAGAAAAATTCTTGTTGAAAGCTGCTTTAGTATCCCTGCTGGGATATGCTCGGGCAACTGCGCGATAAAGCACAGATGCACATTGTATTTACGAGCTTCAAAAGCGAGCTTTTTTAGCATTACTTCAAAATAAGGCACTTCAAAGAAGTTACGCGATTCCTCTATCGCGTAAAATAGCTTTGGTTGCACGCGTTTTTCTCGCTTGCATTTAAGTGCGTTATCCCTGTCCTTGAGATAGGTTTTTTGAAAAATGCAAAGAAAAATAGGGGTAAAAAGGCTAGATTCTTTGAAATTATTTAAATCCATTGACAAAAAGTCTGTATCTGTGATATTGACCTTATCAAAGCGGCTAAAAATGTCTAATTGCTCGACTGCTAGACATTTCATAGCCAAAGACGAATAGGCTTTTCTATCCTCCTCTTTTAGCTGCTGATTGCTTGAATTTACTTTGCAAAACGCTGTAATGTCGCTCAAAAGTGGTTTGCGCAAAAATTCAAACTCATCGCCCTCCAAATCAGCTAAGTAGTAGTTATCATCAAAGCCTAGATTTTTGAGTTTCTCATACATTTCTGTATTTGTATCTTTTAAGAAAAGCACGCGATAGCGGCGATAATTGTTGTCTTTGTAGATTTTTTTAATCGCTTCTTTAAATAGTGCAAGCTCGCTAATATTTAGTGCTTCTGCGTTTTGTGATTCTAGGATAACGCTCATCAAATCACACGCAAAGACTAAATCCGCTTCAAATTCCTCTCTGCTCGCATTTGGATTAACATTGACTAGATTATAAGCAAAGCTCGCAAAATCACTTGAGAGAATTGCTATGTTGTTTTTAGGATTTGATTTGACTAGATTTACAAAGACTTCATCGCTAAATCCCACATCATAGCTGCGGATTTTTACCTTGCCTAGCTCGCTAGCATAGCCTGTTGAGAAGTCTAGGTTAATCATTTGTGCCATAATCTTTTGCTTGGATACTGATTTACCGCTACCCGATTCTGCGATAATACACATATGAGGCGTGTTATTCTCGCCCGAGAAGCTATAATTGACAAATGCGCGATTTTTGTCAAGTCCAAAAATATCAGCATTTGGATAGCTTCGTTTGTGTAGCGTGGTAATGTAGTTTTTGAAATATGCTTTGTCCACCAAAATATCAAACTCGCCATCGCGATATTTTAGTGGTGTCCTGCGTATAGAATCTGCCCTAAAAATGTCTTTAGGGATATAGGCATTTTTTAGACAAGTGCCTAGCGCACCTATTGTGCTAGATTCGTATTTTTTCAAAAATGCTAGTGAATTAACTATCATCAAATCCACTTCGCCTGCGATATACTGCTCTTTTAGAGAAGTGAAAATTTCTTTGTTCCCGCTCCATTTCGCAGCATTTAGTAGGCTTGTGATTGCAATCTCTATGCGTTTGGTGTAAAAATCAAAATATGTCCATACAACGCCCTCAAAATTGATTGAAAATAGCTTTTGTATATCTGCCCTGCTTACGCCCTCTATTGCCTTATAGGCTTGGATTAAATCCAAATCTGTGAGGTTTTTGTAAATTGCTTGCCTAGAGATTTTCTTAAAACTCAAAAAGCCCGGTGTCTTGTCGTTTTCAAAATCGATATTTACGCTACGCTTTAGCATTTTTTCATCGACATAGTAGCTGTTTTGTAAATTCAAATCATAGATAGTATTTAGAATATCTTGCCCGCTCATTAGCTTGGTTTCATACACTGCACCGATGACTTGCAGTAGATTTTTGTTGTGGCTAAAGATATATTGTTTTTGGAGTTTGCCTTGCTTGTGAATAGCATAAAACAAAAACGCATCATCAAACTTCTTAAAATCTCTAAAAATTTCCTCTATTGTGGCTTCTGGCAAATAGTTTAGAGTGTTATCAAATCCTACAAGCTCGATAGCATAGAGTTCTTTTAGTGGTGTATTTGTGCAGACATAGTCTTTTTCTACCAAATCAATGATTAAGCCATTGTTGCTTATATATTCATCAAAAAGCGAGCTAAAAGGCACTGCTACGCGTTCAAAAAAGCAACTAGAAAGCTGTATATTTGGGTCTTTGCGCTTCATACCATAGTATGCGCCCGCACCTGCCAAACCAAGCAAAGATAACATAGCTAGATTCATCTACGCCTCCTTATCTTAGTTTGACTTGCACTTGGGATTGTGGTAGAATTGCTTTCAGCAGGCATTGAAGGTGCTTCTTTGCACTTAGGCAAATCATTTGATTTGCTAGCGTAATGGTCTAACCTTGTGGGTGCTGCTTTTGCAGATGACGCCTCCACCAATGTCTGCGATTTCTCAATTTTCCTAAATTTTGAAATATTCTTTTTGTTGGTGTGAAAAATGATATTCACGCCATTATCATTGCGAATCCCCACATCTCCCATCTTTTTGTCATCTAGTTTCTTAAAAACCATAAAATCCCTATCACTCTTTGCTTTTGGATTTTTGATTATCAAATCAGGTTCGCGCACGACTTGTTCTATGATTTCCTCTACCTCGCTTTCATCTCTAAACATTTCAGGATGTCGCTTATAGAGTAATTGCAAGTCGGCTAATGCTTTCTCTTTGCCCAAAAGCTCTACAAGTGCTTTGCAAAGAGTAAATAGCGTGTTTTTGCGCGTGGATTGGTTCATTATTACGCCTTATTGAATTTTTTTGCTATTCTGCCTCGTGTGAGGTTTTGTATTTCTTTTGCGTCAAATGGCAATGGCGGTGTATCCCATTGCACGCCTATTTCGCAATTTGTGATTGCTTTATTTCCCTTAAACTTCTCTGTAATGGTGTATTCCTTGATAGAATGCACCTTTGCCTTTTTCTCTTTCTCTATGTTTTTAACCGCTTTTAACACTGCTTCTCTGCAAGGTGTTTCATAGATAAGGTTAAAGACTTCTTTGGGCTGCTCTAGTGTAGCAGTAGCATTGTCTTTGATTGCTCTTAGCTCGTTTTCCATATAGTTAAAAGCATTGATAAAAGATATTTTCCACTCTAGTGCTTTCGTTCCTGTGAAGCCCATCGCCACTAGAGAAAACGCATCACGAGTTAAGGTATACATTCTATTGTTGCGCTTAGCACCATAGCCGAGTTGTTGCTCATATAACGACTCCCCAATTTTGGGGAGTTGTTTCAAATGCCCTAAGTCGCGCATTTGAAACAATAAAAACTCTATGTCTCTAATGATATGGTCGTGTCGCTTTTCAAACACTTTCGCTATATCCAAGCTCGTGCAAAAGATTTCGCCTGTGGTTTCATTTTTTTGAAATTCTACTTCTTTGTTGCCTATGCTGATTTTCATTGTTTGCTCCTTGTTTTTGGTTTAGCAACTGCGCAAAATTGCGCAGTTGTTTCAAATGTCCATAAAGATAACGCTGCTTTGGCGTTTGTTTGCGTGTGTATATTTGACTTCCACACTGCTAGGAAACACGCTGTGAGGAATGTCGCTTATACGCACATCGCTAATGCGATTAAGAAACTCATCTCTTAGATTCCACTGCGCTAGCACTTCATCATTTGTGTATCTGCTTGTGTTGCAAGAGATTTTTGACAAAGGCGCAATATTGCGTTCTTGTTCTAAATGCCCTAAATTGCTTTGTTTGTTTTGTCTTAGCCACATTTAACGCCTCCTTATTTTAGGTTTAGTTTGACTTTGATTTGATTGTGTGGTAGAATTGCCCTTATCAGAGTCGCAATATATGGATAGGTCATTGTGTGGGGCTGTATCGTCAAAACTGAGCGATTTTGCCACCTCTGTTTCTTTCACACTAGAAACATAAGGAGGTGGGTTTAATTCTTTCATTCTCCACCCCTTACACAAGTAAAAATAGCTCTTTTTGGGCTAGCATTCTATTGATACCCTCTTGAGCTGATTTGATGATTGGGATAATTAAGCGAATCGTGTTTAGTATGTGGTCTATATTGATTTCGCCATACACGAGCTTGTAAAAAGCTAGCTTTTTACAAAATGTTTCTATCTCTGCGCTGGTGTAGGGGAATTTGTCAGGGTCGTTATTGTCTTTTTGATAGGCTTGCTCGATTTGTGTCAAAATATTATCTAGGGTCATCACTTGTTCTAATTCATCTTTGATTTTTAGTTTGCTAAGGTAAATTTCAAACACGCCCTTTGCCATTTCTACGCTTGGCAAAGATATAAAAAATAGCTCATCAAATCGCCCGCGCCGCAAAAGCTCTGGGTTGTTATCCAAAATAGAATTTAGATTGTTTGCAGTTGCAAAAAAGATAGCATCAAACTTGTATTCTGCTGCTGGAGTGTGCATATCATTTAGCACAGTTAGCAATCGCCCTAGCATACGCTTTTCTACTGCTTCGGCATTGCCTATCATTTTTTCGATTTCATCTATTAGCAACACAAATCTTTCATCTGGGTGCTGCTCGTGCCTATTTGTAAGGTATTCAAATACAGAATTTAGCTTATCAATAGGCTCTTGTGCCTCCATAATAAGCGTTAGGTTTAGTTGAATCAAAAGTCGTTTTGTTTCGCCTGCAAAGCATTTGGGAAAGAAAGTTTTGCCTGTGCCTGGTACACCTACTAAAAACACGCCTTTTGCGCGGAATCCCTTTGATTCTGCTATGAGAAGCTCGCGCGTAAAGTCTTTTAGTGTTTGTGCGCCACCGACATCTGCAAGGGTAAAAGGGGAGTTAATAACACTTAAGCCTAATCTAGTTTCTAATGCTTTAGATTCTGGCACACCTGCGTGCTGCTCTTGCGTGGTAAGCACACCAAATTTGTTTGGTAGTGATTTGATAACAAAAAGTGAGCGAATATGTTTGGGAGGGTAAAAAGGTGCGATGAAGCCTACTTTGCCACCTAAATGCGTAGCAATATCGGCTTCACTCGGAAGTGAGATGATTTTGTCTAAATTGTGTTGTGATTGTAAAGAATCTAAGTCTTGATAGTAGGCACAATCCTCCGCAATGAACCATATCATAGCCCGCCTCCTTGCAAGCGATGATATGGTAATGCAATGGATTTTGTGAGAGAGTAATTGTGTTTTTTAAGGCTAAAAGTTAGGGAATTATGCCCCCCCCCCCCCCACGACAACATTATGGGAATCTGTCGCGTTTAGTGGTAAGGTAATGTTTTGGATAGACTTTTTCATCATTTTGCCTTAAGTCATTTTTATCATAGCAAGCATTAAGCCTGAAATTGCTAATTGCGCGGTTACAATCCATTTTAGCAAATCATATTTAGATTCTATGATTTTGTTGTGCAGTTTTGAAATGTCTGTTTTTAACTCTGCAATGTCTTTCTTAGTTTCTTCTCTTAAGTTTGCAATGTCTTTCTTAGTTTCTTCTCTTAAGTTTGCAATGTCTTTCTTAGTTTCTTCTCTTAAATAAGAAACATCGCTTTTTGTGGCAAGATTATTTACTTCTTTATTGCTTTGCTCTAAAAGAGAATCAGCAATATCTACGACACTTTCTTTTATTTGTTCTCTATTTTCATTAGAAAAATTAGAAAAATATGTGCCAATAAAGTTGTCAATTAGGATTGTAGTGCTTTTATTTAATGTTGCTGGCATTTTCAAATCCTTTAAATTTTTAACACAGCTGCCAATATGCCTATGGCTGCGATTATGACACCTAACGAAGCAATTTGAATGCCCATAACCCACTTAAGTGTGTTTGTTTGCGTTTTTGCAATCATATCTTTGACTTCAGTGCGTAAATCGTTTATTTCTTGCTTTACTTCAGCTCGGAGTTCGTTTATTTCTTGTTTTACTTCAGCTCGGAGTTCGTTTATTTCTTGTTTTACTTCAGCTCGGAGTTCGTTTATTTCTTGTTTAAGCTCGGTGCGAAGCTCATTGATGCTTTGTTGCAATTCTTGCTTAAATTCTGCCCTTGAGGCTTTGAATTCTGCTTGCAATAAGTCTTTTGTTACAATTTCATTTTTAATTTCATCAATGACTTGTTTTTTTAGTTTTTGTGAATTAAGATTAAAGCTCGCTTCAAATGCTTTTTGGGCAATAGAAGCCTTTTCCTTGCCAAATGCTTCAATAAAAAAGACATTTACTTCATCGCGTGTAATTTCTTCTAGCATTGCTAAGTCCTTAATTCATATTTATGGCACTCTTTAGCATTATAAACGCCAAAGAACCAACTACAAACACCATAAAAACAGCTATAAAAATATCTAGCATAAAAACCTCACTTTATTTTTATTCCTTGTATTTGGAGCGATTGCCTTTGGCAAAGACATCAAAGAAACCATTGTTAAGGAACGGTCAGACAATCGCAGAGATATTATAGCTAAAACTTTTTAAAAAAACGAAATTTTTACATACGCCTATTTCGTCTTATATTTGCGTGAGTTTGTTTTAGTTCAGCCAAACTCATAGATTTTACTTCCCTTATCATATCAAACCTAGTGCGTTTTTGCCTTGTTGCTGATATATTTGCCTTTTTCTCAAAATTACTTAGCATATCTCTAAAAGATTTTGTCTTTGCCTGCATAGATTTTAGTAAATCATCAATACGAGTTTTTGTGATTTCTTTAGCTTTTTGTTCTTTTTGCTGTTCTAGTGCTTTTGTTGCTTTGTATTGTTCTCTATCATCAATTACTTGTAGATACTCTTTGATTGTTTGCTTGCGTGGCAAGAGTTTTGAATCCATTTGTATGTATGCTGCCCTTGCTTTGCTATTTAATGCACTTTCTAAATTGTCTTCATAGCTATTATTTACGATGATATTGCCTATTATCTGCTCTGCTTTTTTGGCATTAGTGCCGACAAATTGAATGTGTGTAGAATTTACCTCTCTATCTTGTAAGTGAATCTCTACCACCCCCTCTATGTTCTCTTTTTGTAATGCTATTTGGATTTGATTTTTGATAGAATCTAGTGCTTCTCTCTCAATAGGTAGCCACCGCGCCCAGATATTTGCAGTTTTTACTTCGCCTTGCTGTTCTAAATAGGCTAAAATATGCTCTCTTGCTTCTTTTGCTCCTGTGTAGGTAATGTTTGGGTCTTTGCGCTTTTCTACTACGGTTTTAATTAGATTTTGAAATAGCTCTTTTGCAAAATCATCATTAAATAACAATATCGCTTCCTCTGCTTCACGCAGTAGAGAATCTGAGTGTGAGCTTCGTGCTTGTTGTATCATATCTTTTGCCTATCGCTTTCGGATTTTGGGTTTGTGTAGCAAATTTTGTTGATAACACATTTTGGATACCAAAAATTTGAAATAATCTTTGCTCCAAATCTCGAGTGATTCGGGGTTTTTTATAAATGTTTTAATATCATCAATAGCTTGTTGCAAATCAATTTCATCTATTTTTCTTAAAAGCAACTTCTGTAAATCATCTTGTGTGATGATATTTTCACTTGGAATATTGCCAAAATGATTTATTCTATGGCATAAGTGTTCTAAATTAAGTTGCACATTGTGTTTAACATACCATTCAAAATCAAACCAATCTCTGCCTTTCACGCGATTTTTCCAACCCCTAAACAAAAGAGCGTGTATCTTGCTTGCATAAAGATTTGGCAAAGACATTGTTTTAATATTAAAGCTTTTTGGCATTAGAAGCGTTTTTGTCTCTGTCAAAAAATGCAAAGGTGGATTTTTATCCACCTCTATTTTTATTTTAATTGCTTTAATTTCCTTAATCCTTTGAAATTGACTAATATCACTATCCAAAAATGCAGTTTCTACGCTATTCTTTTCGTCTTTTTTCTCTTTTTTTCTAATTGTTGCCTGTATGCCTAAGGCTTCAAATTCGCCGATGATACACTGAAAATATTTTTGTATGTTGAAATTGTCATCTTTGGCTAAAAGAGAAAAATCTAAATCCTCAGAAAATCTAGGCAAATTGTGAAAAATCCTTAAACAAGTTCCACCATAAAAAGTGGCTTTCTCAAAAAAACCACCACTATAAAGTCCCAAAAGCGTAATTTCTTGTAAAATTTCCCTCATTGCGTTACGCATATCCTCTTTTGAAACTATTTCGTATTGTGCTAGCATTTGCTCAATAACACTCATCTTTTTATTCCTTGAATAATTTTAGTTAAGATACCGATTTTATGAGATTTGCTTATGCTAAAATAGTTGTTAAAAATCTCTAAATCAGCATATCTAAACTCATCTAAATCAACTCTTAAATCATCTTGCAAAAATTCCAACATAGCATTTTTGTTTCGCAATTTAATGTTTTTTGTAAAAAATAGTTTGTCGCATAGAGCTTTTTCTTTGGTAGCGATAATATAAGTAGCATTTTGTAGTTGTTCTATGCGTAGCCCTAAATTAAAAAGTTCCCTTTTTATTTGCTTAAAACTAAAAACGCCATAAGATGTTTTAAAATCTTTTGAGCGTTTTGTTGTGACAGAGGTAATCTCATCAACTCTTTCAGGTATGATATTATAATAAGAAAGTGCATAATCAAGCGAAATATAAGAGGGACTTATAAGAATATTTGCAATAAGTTCTGTGGAAAGTAAAACTTCACTATGCAATGGCGCATATACATACAGTCCTTTTTTGACTTGCTCCAAAACCTTATTTTTAATGAGATGAGCTATCTTGTCGTTAATGCGATTATAACCCAGCTCACTAAGGATAGATGAAATTGTAGTGTGTTCTATAACGCGTGTAGGTATTTTTTGTAATTGTTGTTCTATTGTTCTCATAAAAACTACTTTTTAACATAGTAAAACTATGTTTTTTCGATTTACTAAGCAATTATAACAAAAAATACCTTACTCTAACTCACTTTTTTAGATTCTATTTCTTGATTCTTGCAAGTGAATACTTGCGAATGCTTTATGGACGAAAGCACAATTTGGCTATGTTAGTAGATACTAAAGCACATTTTCTTTCTTTTTGAAATTTAGGAGGATTAGAACCGTATATACTAGCATAATAGCTACTTAAACTCATAATAGTGGCAACAACAAAAGAGCAAGTCAAATTAAACAGGATTGTTCCTTGTGTTTCTAAAACTTTAGCCATACAAAATACAAGAAATGTTACGCCTACAATCGACAAACTTATTCTTGCAATATCTGTTTTTAGCAGTATTAACAGCAACTCCAAATACATATAAACACTATCAGTCATTTTAACGCCTCCTTATCTTAGGTTTATTGGAGTGAATTTTAATGTCTCTTTTTGCTTTTTGAATCTCATCTATTTTTTGTAAAATCTTTTCTGCATAGTTGCATACCACTTCTATGTCATCTCTTTCTATTAAATTATGCCTTTCTGCCTCTATCATAAGCTGAGCATTTAGCTCATCTGCTCCACTATATTCTATTTTGGTAGCTATATTTGCAAGTGTTTTATCATCAAAGCATTGTGGATATTTTTCAAGCAAAAAACCCACATCGTAGAAATCTCTTATTTTATCTCTTTGACAAAAAGCAAGGGATTTTAAATCAACAAGAGTTTCTATATCATAAACATTTATGTCATTGATTTTTGAATATTTCAAAAGATTATTGTGTAGTCTTATTTTATCTCGCCCGCTTATATCGACTTTTAGCGGATAAATACCTAAGTCTGTCCTTGCACCATAATCAATCGTTAGCCTAACCGATGATTGAGTAACCTTTTTTTCATAGATTTTCCAAGAATTAAAATCTTTGTGCCTTTTTAGTTGTTTGGTTATATCCATATTGTTGCTAATGCTATCAAAATCTAAATCTTCACTATATCTATCTAACCCATAATAAAATCGCAGTGCTGTGCCACCTTTTAGAATAAAGTTATCCCCCACATACCCTAAAATTTCTTTCATAAAGTCTAATCGTTGTATCTGGTAATTTTCAAGCATTATTTTTGTCCTTGAGATAAAACAAAGCAAGCTCTGTTTTCATAAAGTTTTCTACATTTTTGGTTTTATTGATTATTTTTAAATAATTAAAAAGCTCTTGTTTTTCATCATCATTTAGAAAATCCCTAGCACAATAGCGTAGTTGTGCCACTCTGTCCAAATATACCAAATCTGCGATAGCTCTAGCATAGTTTGCTACATAGTGAGTTTCTTGCATAAAAGGGATAAATCGTTTTTTGATTCCAAGCATTTTTAGCGGAGAATTCTCATCATATTCATAAACTTCAGTAGGCTTAAAATCTTTAAAATATACATTACAATGCCAATCGGCAATATGTCCGCTTTCACTTTGAATATTTAGTGCTTGCCACCCTGAAATATATTGCATTTGCAATTCCTATTGTTTCCTAACCCCTCCCGCTAAAATCTCTTTTACGCGACTAACGCGTGGTTGTGGAATATCACTAAATTTAGTGATTTTATTATCACTTTGTGATTGTTGCTTTGCAGTGTTGTTATTGCTTTGCGTGCTTGCAAGTGATTTGACTAATTCGTGGTAGTCTTTTTGCAAGCTCGCAAGATTTTGAGATAATTCTGCGTTTTTGGTTTTTAGGTCTTTTAGCATTGCTTCTAGCTCATCTGTGCGCTTTTGTATAAGCTCGTTTTGAGATTGTAGAGATTTGTTATCTATTACAAGCTCTTTGTTACTGTGTTCTATTGTTTCAAGCATTTTTTCGCGTTTTTGCAGTTGTTCATTGATTATTTTTAGCTCTGCTTCACTTTTTATAAGTGCTTTGTTTTCAGCTTTTAGTGTGTCTATATCTTTTTGCAAAGATTGATTTGTCTTTTTTAGGACAGAGATTTCACTATCTTGCTTTGCGATGAGTTCATCGCTCACTAAGATATTTTTCTCTAACTCCTCTTTTTCTCGTGTATGAGCTTCCTCTATCTCTTGAATCGTGTTTTTTGTTTGTAATTCTAAAGATTCAATAGTTTCCTCCATTTGTTCTTTTAAGAGTCGTAAATCATTTTCTTTTTGCGCTAGAGTGGATTTCATATTATACAAAGAATCCTCTCTTTTTGTGATTTCTATGTCTTTTTGAGTTAGGGCATTATCCCGCTCATTGATTGCTTGTGTAAGTTTTGATATTGTTTGTTCTTTTATGGCTATTTCTTGCAAGTCCCTACTAAGATAAACGCTTGCCATATTCACTGCGTGTTCTTCTCTGTATTTTTGCTTTAGCACATTTAGTGCTTCTAAAATACCCACACCTGAATCTATCTTTGTCCTAAGCTCTTTATAGATTCCCATAGCCACTTCTTTGCCATAGGCAATTCTTTGTTTTAATTTTTCAAGCTCTTTTGCTTCATAATCTTGCAAAGTAGATTCTAGGCTATCTTGCATTTTTATGCTAGAGCTTCCCTCTTTTGAGACTTCTTCATAAGTAGATTCTGGGCTTAGTGATTGCCTTGTTTGTGTGTTTTGTTGTTTAATTTCCTCTTTTGCTATTTGTGCTATATCATCTTGCTTTTGAGTTTTTGTGATATTTTTTGCTTCTTTAGATTTTGCATTTGCAATATTTAGAATCTCATCGCCACTAGCTTTTAGCTCTTTTGTGTCATTGCCTGCTGTGTAAGTAAAACCAAATTCTATATGTGGTAAAGCAATGTCTTTTAACACACCGCTTACAATGAAATTGTTATCTTTAGCAGATTTGAAATTGTCTGTAAGCGTAATTGATGGTTTTGCCTTACAAATCGCTATGCGTTCGCCCTCATTCATCATTCCGCGCCTATTGTAAATATATACGAGCTTATCATTTTCCTCTGAGCGAAAATCAACAAATGAGCGAGAGCTCATCTGATAAAAGCGGTTTTTTATTTCGTCTTTTACTTCTTGTGATTCCCCACTCAAGTCTATCTCTAGTTTCATATAATCATCTACTTCTAAGTTTGGTAAATTTCTATGCTTCATTGCCGCGCGGAGTAAAAAGTTAAACTGCCCTATACTTTTGCTTGTCGCCTTAATAAAACCATTAAAAGAATCGCTGACAACCTTATGTAGTTGTTCAATGTTATCAACATCCCAAGAATAATTAAGTCTAAAATTTTTCATATATTCCATATAATCACTATCGCCACCATTCCAAAAACTTGAAAAAGTAGTATTTGGGATTTGATATAAATTAGCAATGCGAATGTCGCTTAAATCTGCTTTTGTGTGGTGTAGTTTTATCATTTGTGTTTCCTTATTTTTGGTTTAGATTGACTTTGTGCGGATTGTTTTGTTTTATCCGCGCTAGCTTGCTCTTGCTTAGCCGCATCTAAAAACGCCCTAGCTTTTTGCCTTTCCTCTTGCGTTGGCTTAGGCATAGCGCGTATTTTGTCTGCTGCGGACTGTGTGGGAGTTTGTTGTTTTTTTGATTTTAGTTGTTCAATAGCTTGCGTTATGACTTCATTCGTAGCTTTTTTAACATCTGTAAAAAAATCAATGTCCATAATTTTATCATAAAAATCTTTGGTTAAAAAACGATTCAGTTCTGCATAGAATTTTTGTTTTACTTCAGGGATATTATTCACTTCATCGAGTTTTTTAATAAGTTTTTGTGTCAAATTTGACACATTATAATCACTGATTTTTTTGATTACCAAATCAATATCAACCTCAATTCCTTTGTCTTGCAAATATTTAATATCCCAAATATCTCTATATTTCATATAGTCTCTATCGCCAAAGGCAATGATTTTATCAGCTAAAATCTCTTTTTCGCTCTCAACCCTCACTATGATTTCATCTACACTTTTGGGGTAAAGATTTCTAGTAAGCCTTGCAGAATTTACATAACTATTGATATTTGCGACTTCTATATGGATGGCTGGTGTTTTTTTATCTTTTGGGAATGGCACAAAAACTTTTGCAATCCATTTTTTGACTATGGAATTATTATCTTGCTTAGGTTCTTTTACCTCCACTTGTAAACCATATTTTTGCATAATAGATTTTGTAAAATCATCTTTAAATTTTTGCATAACGCTAATATCAAATTCCTTGCCATTGGCAATACAAAAATCCAAATCCTCGCTATATCTCACACCACCATAACATAACCTCAATGCTGTGCCACCTTGAAAAACAAAAGTATTCAATGTTTCTTTATTGGAATATATGCTTTTTAAGATTTCGTAATGCAGAAGTTCTTTTACAATAGTTTCTGTTAATTCACTATGAGTGGAATATTCTTTAGCTAATTCAATGATGTCCATAATATTCTCCTCTATCTTTTGCTGCTTGCTCCTCAATCAAATCTACCACCCTATTAAAATTATAAGCATCATCAATAGCTTGCTGTGTGTTTGCCACCCAAACACCTTTATACTCATCAAAATAGCAGTTTTTATGTAATGTCTTTATGGGTCGTTGAGTATGCGTGTATTCTAGTATTCCATAGCGAGTAACAAACACAGCACTTCGCCCTTTTGAAACAAAAGTATATCGGTTAGGCATTTGAGAAATCACGCCATCATCGCTTAGGACTGTTTCTAAACTAAGATAACTTAACCCCTTATCTCTAATATAGTTTGAAATATATGCAAGAGAATCTTTAGTTAGTTTTCTGCTAAAAGCTCGGGGATTTGCATAAATGCCTTTATAAACCTTGTCGATGATTCCATTTTTTGCGTGCCTAGACAATGAAATTTTAATGTTTTGTGGGGACTCACCGCTAAAAATCGCATAAAGCTCTGTAATCCTAAAAATCCATTTACCGCTTCTATCCCATTCATCCAATGCTTTTAATAGCTCTGCTTGCGTCATTTTAATTCCTTGCATATAATATTCTAATTTGTATATTATATGCAATAAAATATTAAAAATAACTTAAAAAATTACGAATCAAACAATCTAGGTGCAGAGTTATCTAGTTTGGTTTGAAGCTCAAGCTCTTTAATGGATAATTCTTTGGCGCGGTTTTGAAGCTCAAGCTCTTTAATGGATAATTCTTTGGCGCGGTTTTGTTCTTTTAAGACATTAAGCTCTAAAGAATTAGATTCTGAACTAGGTGCTACAACAATCTCATCATCAGTTTTATCTTTGTGCTTTAAGGTAAGCTCAATATTTGATTCATTTTCTGTTTCTTTTTTTTCAACATCAATGAGATTATATTTATGCGGATTTTGAAGTATATCCATACCTGTGGAAGTTATGGAATCTGCGCTGACCGTTCTTATTATCTCGCCCTTTTTAAAGTCATATTGAAATTCTATACTTTGTCTCAATTTTTCGACATCGATAAAACTTCCTTGACCAAAAATATGAGGGTTTAACACAAAATAATCTCTATCGTTTGTTGCTTTAATGATTTGCTTTTCTATTAGTTCTTTCATTGCTTTAGTAACCAAATTAGGATGAACTTCAACTGCACTACCAATGCGCTTTTTCATACCGTGAGCCATAGAGACAATATTATCCCTCGTAGTAGCCATATTCAAAATAGCAAATAACACCTTAAATGAGCTTGCAGAACTTAGTCCATAAAGAGAACCGACATTTTCTACAAAAATTTTGAAAAACTTTTCTGCATCGCGCTCAACCCTTAAAATCTTTGTTTCACGCTTTGAAGCAATTTCCCCTGTTGAAAAATCCACAGCTTCTTGAACGCCCTCATAGGTTACAAATTTCCTCATATCAAATCCTTTCTCTAAGAGATTCTAATTTTCTAAAAGTGGATTCTAACATAAAATGATTAAATTCACTTCTAAAAAGTGGATTTTTAAATGATTTTTTATGCTAAAATCCACTAAAAAAAGTTGATTTATTAGGTTTTGTAAAGTTTTTAAATTTTGCAAAGATTTTGCAAAAAAAAAAATGCTTAATCATAACTTAATATAATCTTAAAATAATCTTAAATAAAAATCACTAAAAAAAGTTGATTTTTGGCTTTTATGAGATTTATTCATAAAAACAAAGCCACTAAATATAGTGATTTTACTCACTAAATATAGTGATTTTACTCACTAAATATAGTGATTTTAAAAGCAAAATTTTTACCCCTGCAAACCTCGTGTAGAACGATATTTAAAGGCACTTTTTTTATAAAAACCGCCTTTCTTCTTCTTATTATGGGACAAATC
>NZ_NXLN01000014.1:0-60590 GCF_003364135.1 Helicobacter sp. MIT 01-3238 | reverse complement strand
ATTAAAAACCAAAATATGCCCCATAGAGGAGTTGTAGCAGTCCTCTATGCCGTTCATTCCGCGCTGTGCGAAGTCGTGGAAATTCCAACTTTCATCAAGATAGTGAATCCCAAAAAATGCAAAAACGCCAAAATCAAAAATACAAGCAAAGTTAAAATACAAGGAAGTCAAATGCAACCTCTAACATTAAAAATCATCATAAGCCTACTAGGCATTGTCGCAATCATCGTGCTATGTATAGCTTTCACCAAAGCGCGAAATTCCCAACACATAAGAATCGAAAAAATGACAGAAAATATCGCTTCTTTGAGAAAGATGAGAAATGGCAAAAGCGGATATGCAGAGATAGACTATCTATCCACAGATAAAAATATGCAGGAAAAGTATATGTGGGGAGGTGGCAAAAGTGGTGGTAGAGAGCACTAAAAGCAACCAAAAGCCATAAAATCAAACATACCAAATCATTTACGCACAAAATTTCTAAGATAAATTTTTAGATTTTATTTACTTTGACACTTGCATTATTTCACATTACTTATATTTTAAGACTGCACGACTTCAGCCCAACTTACCCAAAGATTTTTAGACTACAAGTGAAAAATATTTTAAGTCAAGATTTTAAGTAGAAATTTTGTTATGAGAAGTTGGCGAAAGATTTGGCAAGCTACACTTTAAGAAGTCTTAAGAATTTCAATAACTCTCCATACTCCAAGAATCAAAAAAAGAATTTCAAAAACTTTATAATCCCTAAAAAACAATCCCCCAGCAACACAAACATTCGCTCAATCACTTGCCTGCCTTGCTTTCTTAGCCATATTGTGTCAAATCTAGCTAGCTTCAAACTAGCTAGATTCCTAGATTTTGCTATTTTTTCTTAGGCGGGCATTTGCAAGCGAGCTTTTTCCCGCTATCATCTAGCTCTGGGTGTAGCTCGACAGATTCTTTGATATTGTAGAGATAGACGAAGTTGTTGTAACATACCGCCGTTACATTCTTGCGCTTGGTGGGGGTTTTGCAAACATTGCCCTTGCCTTGCTTTAGCATATTTGCGACTTTATACATTGTCAAGTCCTCATCTGCAAGGGCTGTCGTGGTAATTGCGCTAGTGGCTATGCCAAGTGCTAGCAGGATTTTTGTTATTTTCATTTTTATCTCCTTTTGGTGTGCTTTGCTTTTGTGCTTACAAAATCAAAGTAGCTAGGCATTGTAGCACAAATCACTAAATGTATATTTACATTTAGCAATAACTTTCTAGCTTGCTACTTGCTACTATCGCTTGTGCTAGATTTGGGTTTATCTCGGGCTATGTTTTGGCTATTTTTGCGTGATTTTTTATAAAAGATTCTAAAGTCATTTATCACGCATACGCTTCCCACAGCTAGCACACCACCTATGACAATCCAATACTGCGGAATCTCTCCCAAAATCACAAACGCAAATATAAGCGCAAACACAGGCGTCAAAAGCGCGTAAATCCCACCTTGTGTAACGCCTAGCACAAATAGCCCGTGATAAAACACGCTCGTAGAAAACACCGTGCAAAATACCGCCGCGACTATTATACTCCCCCAAAAGATAAAATCCGCCTCCAAGATTTTCTCAATCCCGCTAACACCACTAGAATCAAGCATAAAAAGCGAGGGCAAAAACGCCACTGCACTTATTAGACAAATATAAAAATTCACGCAAAGCGGATTTAGATTTTCACTTGCTAGCCTTGAGCCTATCATCAAAAACGCCCAAGCAAGCGAAGCAAAAAGATATATCGCATTAAAAGGGTGCAATATCGCACTGCTATTGCCAAAAAGATTTATCAAAAACGCCCCTGCGACTATGCCAAGTGCTAGCCCCCACTTCTCTCGCCTAAGCAGTGTCTGCCCCCTCCACACACTCCACAAAAACGCCGCGATAATAGGTGGCAGCACTTCTGTAATCACTCCCGCACTCCCCGCATCTCCAAACTCCATACCCGCATACATAGCATAAGAATACGCCGTGTGGCAAATCGCGCTAAAAGCTAGTGGCAAAAAGGCTTTGCGAGGGATTTTAAAAGAGATTTTTAGCACAGAAAGAAGTGGCACAAAGCAAATAGATACGATAAGGAATCGAATGCAGGCAACTTGCGCAGGCGAGGCATACTCTAATAGCACTTTGGATAATGCCCACACAAGTCCCCAGCCCATCATCGCCAAAACGAGCAAAAATCTCAAAACACACCCCTATGATTTTATGGATTTTGTTGTTTGAGCTATAAGCACCTACAACAAACGCAAAATCTTACCACAATACTTTATCTAGGCTAAATCTTGGACATAAATATTGCCAATAATTTTCTTAATAAATATTTTTTTGATTAAAGATTTTGCCAAAGATTCTTTGGAAAGACTCTTTGGCAAGTCTAAAATCTCTAAACACCAAACAAAAATAGCCACCCACACAAAAGAACCCAAACACCTCTACAATTCACTATCGGCACACAAGAATCCAAAACAAAAAAAGCAACTTTTATTATGGCAATCTTTACAAAGTCCTAAACACCAGCATAAACACACTACCTTTGCCAACTTCACTTTGCACATTTAAGTCTATGTCATATTTGTTAGCGATTTCACTTACCAATGATAGCCCTATGCCAAAGCCACCTTTATCATCATTAAACCGCTTGTATCGCTCAAATATCCGCTCCAAATCCTCCTTTTGTATGCCATAGCCACTATCGCGTATTTCTAGGGTTGCTTTGTCTTGGCTAGCTGTGAGGAGCAAAGAGATTGTGCCTCCTTTGTGGTTGTATTTGATTGCGTTTGATAGGAGATTATCTAGCATTATGGTGATTTCATCTTTGTTTGCATAGATTTTGACAGGTGCAAGTTTGCAATCTAGAGTGATATTTTTTTGTGCCAAAAGGGTGGAGAAATACTCCACGCGCTCATTTATAAGAGAATCTAGCTGCAAAGATTGCTCATTATTTTTGCCTTGATAGAAGTTTAGGAAAATGAGATTTTGATACATTTGGTGCAGGCTTTGGGCAGATAGCTTGATATGATGCAATCGCTTTTTGTTTGCCTCCCCTAGCTCGCTGTTATCAAATTTTTGCACGCTCATTAGGATAACGCTAAGGGGCGTATTTACCTCGTGCGTGGTGTCTTTGATAAATCGCTCTAGGTGCTTTATCTGCGCTTTGATAGGGCGTAGCGATAGCCTCACAAGCGCGTAAGCCACAATCGCAATCACAAGCAGGCAAAGTAGCATAAGGGCGATGATTTCAACGCGAATGGAGAGAATCTCTTTTTTTATAGATTGTATCTGCTTTGGTTGGCTAAATCTTTGCGCTTCAAGGCTTGCATCATCTTTGCTAAAAATCTTTGCACCACTCTCTATCGCCTCGCCTTGCAAGATAAAAATCCACCCCTGCTTATCAAGGTATTTCATAGCTGATTTTGGTATTTTGCCCCCTCCAAATGGGTGATGAAAAAGCAAGCCCCTGTTGCGCGAAAAATTCACAAAAATAAACCCCTCAAAGCGCAAAAATCCCTGCGGACTGACAAATATAGGGCTAATAGAATCTAATTCCACACTTAAATCACTATACACCACACCTAGATTCTCATCTAGCAAGGCAAATGGCGAGTTTATATCTGCCCTCATTTCACGCAAAAATTCTAGCAAAGGTGGATTAGCTTCTTTGCTTTTGTGAAATCGTTGTGCAGTGTCTTGTGGGGTTTGCGCGTTTTGTTGGGCTTGCAGAGCTTGCAAGGATTGCAGTTCTTGGAGTTTTTGGATTTCTTTTTGGAGTTTTGCTTGATTTTTTGGGGTATTTTTCTTTTGGAGTTTTGCCTCTTTTTCCTCTATTTCTTCGAGTGTTTTTTTGATTTCCCTCTCTATCCCTGCGCTACTTTTAAAATCCCTTTGTGCCATTGCAGTGGCGATTTGGATAAAGTCATTGCGCATTTGCATTGATTGGTGGTCGCGCAAATTATGCAATTCTTTGTTATACATCATAAAAGATATGATTCCCAAAAAGCATACCGAAGTCCCCAAATAAAGGAGCAAAATTTTATAAGTCGTGCTTGTGAAAGTGTCGATTTTTTTGGGATTTTGGGATTTTGGGATTTTGGGCAGAGTATTTATTGAGGCAAAAGATTTGCTCAAAAATTTCCCCAAAAACAAAGCGTGCATTTTCCCCCAAATTGTCTTAAAAAACTTCCTTAGATTCCCTAGATTTTTAAGATTTTTGCCATTTTGAGTGAAATGCTTCAAACTTTTATTTGGCATAGCAATATCCCCTATGCCTTTGCGTAGCGATACTCTCACCCCCTAGCACTTTTCGCAAGTTTTTGATATACACGCGCAACGCCATATTTGTAGGGTTTTCATCATAGCTCCATATCCGCTCAAAAATCTCATCTTGGCTGACAAAATTCCCTCGATTTTGCAAGAGCAGTGCGAGCAGTTCGCGCTCTTTGTTGGTAAGGGGGATTTCTTTTTTTGTGTTTTTATCAAAGAGTGTTTTTTGCAGTATGTCAAAGCAGTGCTTCTCACTAAGCTCTAAAATCTCGCTATTTTGGTGTGCAAAAGACCGTTTAAGCAAGCAATCCACGCGCAAAAGAAGCTCATCTACATCAAAGGGTTTGCGCAAATAATCATCACAGCCCGCCAAAAATCCCCGCTTCAAATCCTCTATCATCGAAAGCGAAGTAAGAAAAATCGTAGGCGTATTTTTGCCAAGCCCCCTAAGATCTTTTAGCACTTCAAAACCATTGCCTAGAGGGACTTTGACATCAAATATCCACAAATCAAACGCCTGCTCATAGCCTATTTCTAGCGCGCTTTGTGCGTTTTCGCAGTGCGTTACAAGATAGCCCTTTTCTTTCAGTTCATCACAGAGCATTTCACCAAGCAACAAATCATCTTCTAAAAGTAGGATTTTTACACCCTTTTTTGCCATTTACGCTCTCCTTTTTGCTTTTTGTGTCCTTAATCATTTAAGCGCAAAATATTTGTGATATTGTAAAAGATTTTGCAAAATCTATGCGCATTGCTTCAAACAAAAGTGATATATTTTGCAAAATTTTACTTTAAATTCTGTCGCATAGCCTAGACTCTAGAATCTAGGCTTTTGTAAATACCGATGACACAATGTAAGCCACTTTATTGTGCTATCTTATTTGCTAAATTTCCAATGCTTATCTTTTAGCCCAACATAATCGCAATCTTTGCGAGAGACTTTTAGCCCCGCTTCGCGGATTTGCGCACCTGTCATAGAGTCTGTCCTAGCTTGGAGAGCCTTACAGACCTCTATTTTTCTTTTTTGCGCTTGCTCATATGGAAGTTGATAAAGTGCCTGCTTGCGAGCGTATTTGATAGCGCGTTTAAAGTCCTTTGCCTCTGCGTAAGGCTTTGCATTTACGCGTTTATTTACCTCTATGGCGAAATCTGGCTCATCACTTGGAGCAATCGTGCCTGCAAGACTAATGAGTTCGCTATCACTTTTTGCACTAAAGTCCGCACCAAAAGCAAAAGAGCCACCCGCAAAACCTGCCAAACTTGCCAAAACCAATATCCTTACCCACAAAATTTTCACTTGTGAAGTTTTCATCTGCGTTCTCCTTTTTTAAGAAAATTTTGCTGTCTAAAACTTTTTAGACTTTTTCTTAGAATCTTTTATGGCTAGAATCTTATGGATTTTATAGCCTAAAAGATTGTGTCTTAAGTCTAAATGTCTTAAACAAACAGCGCAATTTTAAAAAACCAACATAAAACGAGCGTGAAAATAGAATTTTATTTTTCGTAAATAAAAAATTTACTTTTTTTCTTTTGTGCTTGCTATCGTTATGTGGCGTTTGTCCCACTCATTACAAACCACCCAAAAAGTCGTATATATCTAGCTTTGAGCGTTATCGCTTTTTGACAAAAAATACAAAAACAATGATACAATTTCGCGCTTAAAAATTTGCCAAGCAAAATCTAACGAAAGGAAAAAAATGTCAAAAATCATCTATGCAAAACCAACTTACACATTCTCACGCAAAACCATATCCACTCTCTCATCATTATCTGTCGCGCTTGCCATATCAAATGCAGCTCCACTTAGCCAAGAGGAATGGAATCAAGACTTTAACGCTTGCGTGTTTAACAAAGACCACAATATGTGCCAAAGGCTCATAAACAACGGACTACAAACCCTAGAAGAATGCACCAAAACCACTTGCAATGACAATGGGCTAATCTATCAAAATGCGGGATTTCAAGCAAAGGCTATCACATTTTTCAAAAGAGCGATTGATTTAGATGATAATCGCGCTTATCACAATCTAGGATTGCTCTACCACAAAGAGATAGGAAATATTCCACAAGCCAAAAAATTCTACGAGCTAGCACTGCAAAAGCAGCACTACGGAGCAAGGCTAAATCTAGGGACTTTATACTATGAGCAAAAAGACTACTCAAACGCGCTCAAGCACTTTGAAATCGTGTGTGAAAAAAGCAGTGGCGAGGCAAAAATGCTCGCTTGCCATAATCTAGGCGTAATGTATGATAACGGCGAGGGCACACTGCAAGACTACCGCAAATCACACCAATACTACAAAACCTCTTGTGATATGGGATATGGCTATGCGTGCAACAATCTAGGTGTGCTATATGCAAATGGGCTTGGCACAAAGCAAAATCTATTTATGGCAAAAGAGCTATATGGCAAAGCCTGCAACCTCGTCTGCAACAAAGGCTGTGCCAACTACAAAGCACTAAACCAAAAGAGCTTGAAGTAATGTTTTTAGATTTTGATTTTTATGGATTTTAGATAGGCAATCTACCCACTTTTTCGTCATTGCAAGACTTGCCACAAGGCAGATCGTGGCAATCTAAATCATTGAAAGAATCGCTTTGCGTTCGTGGTAACCTACGCATTCATCGTCATTGCGAGCGAGCAAAGCGAGCGTGGCAATCCACAAAAAAAAGAAAGATTGCCACGAACGCTAAAGCGATTCTCACAAAACAAGCGTAGCGCAGTTTCTTTAGAAAACAAGCGTAGCGCAGTTTCTTTAGCAATCTTTTATTAAGCAGTAAAAGCCAAGTAGCCACTTTACCATTACTTTGTCATTTTTTAAGCTGTCTGCGAAATCGCACAATCGCCACAAGTCGCCCAACAGCCACAAATCATTGCCTATGCAAGAAACTCCAATGTTTGCTTACTTTTTGTCATAAATAGAAGCAAGATGCTCGCTAAAAGCATTATATGCCCCCGATACAATCTCATTAAGCTCATTTTCAAAACTCTGCAAAATCCACTCGATTTTTTCTTTGTAGATAGATTTTGCGCTATTTTTTGTGGATTGTGCGTGTGGGGTTTGCGCACTCAAAGATTGCTTGTGTGGTGTTACGCGTAGGTTTGCTTTGGCGTGTTTTATTTTGCTTAAAAACCCACTAGAGATTTTGCCTACATTTTCTTCTAAGTGTGCTAGCTCATTTTCTGCATTGTATGCTTTGGCTGATTCTTTGGCTTTTGCAATCGCTTCTTGTTTGTATTGGTTGTGGTGTTTGCTTAAGTCTTTGACACTTTCTTTTTTGCTCTCAAATTGACTAAGATAATGCTCATAGCCACTTCCCTTATATGATTCTGTTTGAGGTTTGTTTCTTTGCTCGGCTTCTATGATGACTTTTAGGCGAGATTCTAGCTCGTTTATTTTTGTTTGAAATGTTTGCTCTATCTCTTGGCTTCTCTCTTGGATAGATTTTTTTGGCGAGTTTGCGCTCAAATGGCTTGACACAAACGCTATACAGGCTAATGCGACAAAAAATACTCTACTAGCATCTTTGCGGACGGACTTTTTCATTTGATTCTCCTTTTGTTGTTTTGGTGGTTATTTTTAGTGTCGGCTAATGTGTAACCATACCAAAAAAAAAAAAAAACGCCAAATTGGAATAATGCACGCAAAATACCCCAAAAAAAGCACCCAAAAGAAATAGGCAAGCAAAATACGCAAAACCTAAGAAAATAACGATAAATAAAAATTAACAAAAAATTTAAAAAGTGTGAAAAATTTTTGCTAATTTTTATTGTTTGTAGATTTTGCAAAGTAGGTTTTATAAAGCAGATTTTGCAAAATGATTTTTTTTTAAGTAGATTTTTGTAAAAGTGGTTTTTAGCTTGCTTGCGTGGTTTTTCGGCGTGCTTGATAAGGTGGATTTTCAAAGTATTTTTTGCGTTTTCTTGCGATTTTGACTACAAGGCTTGCTACTTGTGTCAAATCCAAAAGCGCAAAATTCAGTGATTTTATAGCCGTGATTTTATGATAACACATCAATACGCTTAAAGCCCTTACCCTTTTCTTTGCGGATTTTGAGATAGGCAAGTGGAAAAAGCAAAAATCCACCCCACCAAAACCGCTCACAGGCTTTTTGCAAGGCAAGTCCTAGATTGTATTCGTAGCTTTGCATTAACTCTTGCTCGATAAGTTCTTTCATTTCTTTGTCGCTAAAATCTTTGAGTGCCAAATTTGTCGCACCAAAATCTTGCAAAGCCCCATTTTTATATCGCCGATAAATTTTAAAATACGCTGTGAAAGGCAATCGCAATTTTTTCAAAAATCCCTTTGTGGCGTAGCGTTTATAGAGCCTTATCGGCAGAGATTCTCTACTTATTTGCAAAAGTTTCTTATAGATAGGCACATCGCACACATACACTCGCTGTGTATTTGGTAGCACTCTATCCCACATTATATAATTGCTAAAAGCCGTGTAGTAGATTTTAAGTCTTTTGCAATAATGAGCGACAATATCACAAAATCCCGCACGAGTGGAAATCACCCCTGCACACGAGATTCCCAAAGCAATCGCATCTTTTAGTGATAAATCCAAATCATACACGCCACCTATAAAAAATCTAGCATATTCTTTCTTGTATTTTAGGCTATTTACAACTATGCTATATCCCTCTTTGCGCAGTCTTTGGCATTCGTCCTTAAAAATGATAAATGGTAGTTTGGGAAAAGAATTTGCCTCTGGGCAAAATAGTATGATTTGATTCAAAGGTGCGATTTTATCAAGTTTAGCGCGTAGAGATTCGCTTATTTTGGGGAGATTTGTAGGCAAAACTAGCTGTGCGCTTTGTGGAAGCATAAGTCGCACTCTATCAAACTCAAGCTGATTATCTGTATCAGCTGGAAATTCATAATATATAAAATTTGAGTGAATCTTGCCTAGCGTAGGCACAGATACGACATTGTCTATGGATAAACATTGCTTGTTTTTGCAAAAATCCACGCTTTTATCCTCGCAAATCACATATTCCAACCCCACAAACATTTCGCATATCGCCTCGTGCATAGCTTTTATGATAAAAATTATTTTGCCTTTATAGTGCGACTCTAATGCTACTTTTAGCATACATAGTCGATAAGTATCTCCCGCACTAGCTGGGCTTACGAAATAATAGCAATCCGCTTTTAAATTTTGCGCGAGTTCTTGCAAAGTTTGGATAGGTTTGTCGTTCATTTTTTACTCCTTTTTTTGGTTTATTGTCATATTGAGCGTAAGCGAAATATCCAAATACTTTGCTCTGATTTTTTGGATTCTTCGCTACGCTCAGAATGACGGAGGATATATTGCTTTGCCATTGTAAATTCTTGCAACGATATTTTTTCACAACTTCTCATCTCTCTCCACCTCCACGCAAAAATCCTCATCTCTCTTTTTATTTATCGCAAAGGCGGTTTTAAGCCCACTAGGCTTGGTGTCATTGACTAAAATCCGCTCCCCAAAGGGCAAATCGCTGATAAGCGCGTCAAAGCGGATTTTGTGTCTAACCAAAAAATCTTTAAGACTAGCGATTTGGCTACTCTCACGCGCGGTAAGCAAAATCACTTTATCGTCCTTTGGCAAACTCGCAAAAAACTCACTCACGCCATTTAGTAGCGTGTCGCGCCCATTATCTTTGTAGCCATTGTGCTTTACAATCGTGCCGTCTATATCAATAAGCCAAGTCTTTGGCAAAGTGGATAATTTTAGTTGCTTCATTTTTTATTCCTCCCCTATTTGCAACGCTGGGGTGCAAGTGTCGCGCTCATTGCAAATATCACAATACCTACACGCGCTAAAATTTGTGTAGGTATAAAAAGCGAGTAAATCCGCCTTGCTAATCTCTCTATCAAGTCGCAAGGATTCAAGCTGTGGCAAGGCTGAATCGCCCATTTTGATTCGTGAATCTTGATTCGCGAATCGCGAATGATTTGCAGAGATTTGAGCGATTTTTGTAGGGCGATCCCCCCCCCGTTAGTGATTCCGCATTCATAAACGCTACATTTTCCACGCTTTGAGTCTTATTTTGCGCCCTTTGGCTAATCGTGCCATTTGCTGCGAAATGACTAGCTCTAGGGCAAATCGATAGCTCACTGCCATACACCGAGACGCAGGGCGTATTGCACGCCAAAAAGTAGGCGGAGTTCTCCGCGTCCGTGCGCTTAAACTCCTTGTAAGTAGGCGGTTGCGACTTGCCCCACACATTATCATCAATAAAAATATAATTCATATTATTTGCCTTTAGATAATCCACCAAATCATAGCTTTTTAGCCGTTTGGCAAGGCGCGGATTCGCCGTGTAGTTGCTTACCCAAATCCATAGTTTTGGATTGCCTTTGTGTCGCTCAAACACCGCACGCAAGGCATCGCTAAAGTAAATCGTGCCATTTGTAGTGATATAAACACTCTCAATCTTTGGATTTTGCAGGGCAAAGTCAAGCATTTGGGGCAGTTCTTTATGCAATAGTGGCTCTCCGCCAAGCAACAAAAGCGCGTTTAGCTTGTCCGCGTTTGCAAGGAGATTGCTAAGGTAGGTTTGAAAATCGCTAAAGCTAATTGTGCGTTGCTTATCGCGCGGTAGGTAGGGGATATAGTTCGTGCAATTTTTGCATTTAAGGTTGCAAGTGGTGGTAATGGCAAACTCCACTTGTGGCAAGTAGATTTTGCCTTTTTGCTTAAAATCACGCATTACGCGCATTCGCAAAAAATCATAGCGATGACTTGGTATCAAATCAAGTGTGCTAAAAATCGCATTGCGAAATGCCTTGCGATAGCGCGAAATAGGGATAAAAACGCTAAAAAATTTAGCTAATGTTTTAAGCGCGACTTTGGGTAGCTCTAAAATCATAATTGACTTATCACTACTTATGCCCATAGCGCGTTTGAGATTATGCACGCCGTAGAGTTTGTTGCACACATAGTAGTCTATGACACGCTTTTGGTAGATTTGGTATTGGGTTTTGGTGAGTTTCATTTATGCTCCTTTGTTGAAGTTTATTGTCTTGCTACGCTCATCGTCATTGCGGGAATCGCGTAGCGATTCGTGGCAATCTGCGATAGATTCGTCATTGCGGGAATCGAAAAGCGATTCGTGGCAATCCATTCTTTTTTTTGTGTGGATTGCTTCGGCGAATCTGCGATTCGCCTCGCAATGACGAATCTATCGCTTAACCTGAATCCCAGCATCAATTTGCTTATATCCCTCACTAAGATTGTGGCAATAATCACAAACTCCAAAAGATTCTTTGGTGTAAAATTTGATAAATTCACGCGACAAATCTTTGTGGGGTTGATTCCCCCCCCCCATTTGTAGTGGTTACATTAAGGTTGATACCATCATTTAGATTGATATTTGGATTTAACGCTTTTTCAATCCAATACGCCCTCGTGCAAACCAAATATCGCCCCTCAAAATACGAAACGCAATCCCTTTGCCAACAATTCCAAAAAGTCTGCTTAATGCCCTCTTTGTCCCTATTTCTAGCAAAAATATCGCCCCTTTGAATCCACCTAAAATCACTTGCATTACGCACGGTGTTGTGCGGAATGTCATTTTGCGCCAAAAGATTAAGCAATTCATTGTATTTTGTTTTATTGTGCAGCGTGTAGTTTGAAACAAAGATTTGGATTCTATCTTTGTTGCGAATGAGCGATTGTAGCACTTCTTTTGTGGGCAAAATCGTGCCATTTGTAGTGATTTGGACAAGCAAAATCTGCCTTTTGCTACACGCATAATCCACTATATCCGCAAAGTTTTTGTTAAGCAATGGCTCTCCGCCGATGATTTTAAACTGATAAATATGGCTAACATTGTTAAGCAAAGCATCAAGCCGAATCTTAAAGCTATCCAAAGTCTCATCAAAGTGCTGTTCTTTGGTGTATAGTGGCATAAGGCTACCGCAATCTTGGCACTTCAAAGTGCAACGCGTGGTAATGTTAAAATCCATAGTTGGCACGGAAACTTTGCGCGTAAAAAATAGCTTGATTTTTTCAAGTCGCACTATTCTTTTGTGCTTGAATCTACGCAAAAGCCACCGCAAATACCACCATTTTTGTAAATATTTTTCTTTCAAAACCGCGTGATTTTGCAAAATATAAGCGCAAAGATTTAAATTGCGCACCTTAAAAATCCGCCACTCCTGCCTTGTAAGTCCTAAGTAAAATCTTAGCATTTATGCTCCTTTGTGTTGAAATTTGGATTTATTCGTCATTGCGAGACTTGTGTAAGCAAGTCGTGGCAATCCATTCTTTTTTTGTGTGGATTGCTTCGGGGACAAGTCGCCTCGCAATGACGAAAAGGGTATGGATTGGTTTCGGCGATTCGTTGATTTGCCCTCGCAATGACGAATTACCCACCCCCTAGCCACCTCCGCAAGGGAGGGGGAATTTTGGATTGCCACGATTTTGCTACGCAAAATCTCGCAATGACGAAATAGCGATTCATATTTGATTTGTAGCCGATTCGCAACGCAAATTACGATTCGCGTAATTTGCGAGAGCGACAGCTCGAAGCAACAATCGAAGTAATGGCGGTGTGGCTTTTGTATTTGTAAAAATTTTTGGGATAAAACTAGACTTGGAGTCTGTTGTTCCCAAAAATTTTTACAAGTGCGAAATCGCATACCCCAGAACAAATTGCCTTTGCTAATCATAAAAATCCCTCCAAAAGCATTGTGCCATAGTAGAATGCCGCGCAAATGCTATCATAATCCTCCCACGCGTAACTTGTGAGCGATAGCCAAATCAGTGCGTGAAGTAGTTTGATTTTCTCTTTGCTTACGCTTGGCAGTAAGTCGAAAAATTCCTCGCTCATATCGCTCCACCCGCTAGATTTTATGGCGAGTTCTACCTCGCGCTCACCGATTAGTAGCGTAAATTTCTTGCGATTAAATTGGTCGTAATCCCCGCATAGCGAGTAGTAAAGTTTGGCAAAGTCATAGTCGCTATCGCCAAAAAAGCGCGTTTCCCCGAAGTATCCGCGCGGGTCGATAAGCACCACTTGCATATTAAAGCTATCAAAGAGTATGTTTGAGAATGTCGGGTCGCCGTGTATGAGGGCAAATTCGCGTGGAAAGTGCGAAGTCGCTAGGCGCGTGATTTTGTCTTTGTCAAAAAGCACGTTTTTGTAATATCTGCCGTTGATTTTGATAAACTCATCACGCGCAAAGGGGATTAGGCTCTCCACAAGGAAAAGTCTATCAAAGGTTTTGGCGATATAGGTTTCATACGAATCCGCGTCATTTGCATTGATTTTGGGCGTGAGATTGTGAAGCGATTTTAGCGAATCGATGATTTTTGCCAAAATCTCTTTTTTCTGGCTTTTGAGTAGGCACTCGTATTCATAGATATTTTTGCCTTTGATTTTTTTCATCGTAAGCGGGGAGAGCGAGTAGATTTGCGGAATCTGTGTGAATCCTAGACTTTGGACGAATTCATACCACGCACATTCTTTTTTGGCAATAGCTCTGCCTTGCGAATCTAGCGGGGTTTTTATAGCGAGATTGTCCCTAAACTCGATTTTATTAAAAGGGCGGGTTAGATTTTGCGGGTTTGTCTCGGTATAGACTAAAAGTGTGCCGATTTCCTTGCTGTGCGCCAAATCTAGGGGCGTAAAGGTTATGTCTTGGGTTTGAAGCCACTCGACTAATGCGCCACTTTTGGGGATATTTGCTAGACACTTTTTGTTGCCAAAGATAAAAAGCCCTGCCACGCCGTTTGTGTAGCTTGGAGTGTTTATGAATCTGCCATTTTCATAGCTCCACCTGCACTCAAAATCGCCCGAAATGCCGATGAAATTTTCTACCCACCCCCTAGCCCCCTCCGCAAGGGAGGGGGAAAGTGCGGAGTCGCCACAAGCGGTGGAAAGAGAATTAAAAGAAAGTCCCTCCCCTTGCGGGAGGGATTTAGGGTGGGGTTTGTATGAATCTAACTCGCTATCATTATGCGACTGCTGACAAATGTGCGTGTTGTGTGTGGGGGGGGGGGGTGATATTTGCAAAAGTAGAATTTACGCTATTTTGTGTGCTATTTTTTGCAAAATTTGGCATTTTAAACTCATTTGACAAAATCAAATCACACCAAATAATCATAAAAGGCTCATTTTCGCTAAATTCACTTATCGCCTCTGCTATTCCAGCTATCGTGCCTTCATCTTTCGCGCGTAAAATCCTATAATCAATGCCTTTGGCAAAGATAGTGAGATATTTTTGCAAAACTTCGATTTTATAATCCGCGATAATAGTAAAGGACGCGCCCTCAAACTTCCTAAAAAGATGAAAAATGATAGGTAAATTATCATAAGGCACAAGGCATTTAGGCTTATTGCGTGTAAGCCCCTCTAGGCGTGTGCCTTTGCCACCTGCTTGGATAATGATATTCTTTATATTTGCGTGATTTTGCATAGATTTTGTGGTTTTACGCATTTGCCTTTCCCAAAATATAAAATAAAATAATGCACCATAGCGTGCGTATCAAATGTGTGTTTTGCCACTCTTGGTGCTAAAATGTGATAGTGCTAAAATGCAAATCGGTAGCCAAGATTTGCAACCACCAAGACTTGCCACTTTCAAAGCCAAGCCAAACGCCACATTTTAGCAAAGATTTTTATACAAATATCCAATATTTTGCTTAGAGCCACAGAGTGTGGTATAATGCCATTTGATTTTGCATAGCACCTTATACCGCTACTTCGTAGCGACCCAAATCATAGCACCAAACATCCCCAATCCAAAATCTAGCAAGGAGCAAAAATGCAAAAACTTGCCCACCTTGTGCTAGCCCTATCGCTAGCCTCCACAGCATTGTTTCTAGGCTGTGATGACAAAAGCAAAAAATCCACCCCAAAAGCCCCACCAAAAGACTATGGTATCACAAGCTTTACTTCCCCTCAAGCCCAAAGAATGATTGAAAAATACATTCAGCCCTATTGCGAGCAGGACTGCACGCTACTTTATGAGGGCGAGCTAGAGAGCCGCAACAAAATCTGGGTATTTAAAAACCACCTTGACACTATAAAAATCTTTGAGCACGAGGCAGGTAGAGAAGCGATACTCTATCGTGGCGAGATAGAGAGAATCCTCTCTCACCCTAAGTTTGAGATAGAGGAAAATACCCTAATAATCACCGTCCCGCGCAATACTTCAGCTGGATTTATGCAGACAAAAGCCGTGCTAGAAAATGGCGAAATGCACCTTTTTACTAAAGGGTTTAACTCGCCCGATATTTATCACAACGCCGATTGGCAGCCTGACTTTGACCCACAAAAAGCCCAAATAGAAGTGCTAAGCCTAAGCGTGCAAAGATACAAGCGCAAAGGCACAGGACACGCCTGCCCCGCCGAGCTTACCGAGCTGCAAACCAAAAGTGATGTAAAAAAGTTTTTTGAGCTAGCAAAGCCTATCGCTTCAAGCGGGCTTGATTTGCCCGCTGGATATGCAGGTGTAGGCTGTGCGGAGTATAGTGGCAAGCTAGAAGCATATGGCAAAATGTGGGAATACACCATTGCGTATGGATTTGGGATATGGGCTAGGGATTTTGAGGAGGGTAGGGCGTTTGTATGCGAAGATGAAAAATGCCCATTGCAAGCCGTGTCTAACGCTTCCAATGCAAATTAGCCACAACCTAGAATCTAAAAAACGACTTTTGTAAAAATAGCCCCTTATCTAGATGACAAGCCCAAAATCCAAAATCCTAATTTTGCGCCATTTGGGCATATTTGCATTTGATTGTTAAATTTTTGGGCTATAATCGCATTTCTGCTTTTTACTTATTTTGACTACATTACCACACACAAGGAATCCCAAAATGGCTACCAAATCCCACTCAAACTCCACCTCTACCCACGCACGCGCAAATAATAGCGACTCAAACCACCAAAACAACCAAAATCGCACCCAAAAACATATCCCCGCAGAAGTCTATAAGCTAGAAGAGCTAAGCCAAAAGCCCATTTCACAGCTTGTATCTATCGCACAAGGGCTAAAAGTAGAAAATCCACAAGAATTTAAACGCGCGGATTTGATGTTTGAAATCCTAAAAGCTCAAGTCTCGCAAGGTGGATACTTGCTTTTCACAGGAGTTTTAGAGATTACTCAAGAGGGATATGGATTTTTGCGTGCGGTTGATGAGGCGTTTACCGATAGCAAAAACAACACCTATGTAAGCCAAACACAAATCTATCGCTTTGCTCTGCGAAATGGCGACATTGTTACAGGGCAAGTGCGCTTGCCTAGAGAGCAAGAAAAATACTACGCCTTGCTAAAAATAGAAGCGGTGAATTATAAACCACTAGATGAGATGAAAAACCGCCCACTTTTTGACAATCTAACCCCACTTTTCCCCACACAACAATTACGACTAGAATACAATCCTAGCAAGGTTACAGGCCGTATGCTTGATTTGTTTAGCCCCATAGGCAAGGGACAAAGAGCACTCATAGTCGCCCCTCCACGCACGGGTAAAACCGAGCTTATGAAAGAGCTAGCACACGGTATAAGTGCCAATCACCCCGAAGTAGAGCTAATGGTGCTACTTGTCGATGAGCGACCAGAGGAAGTAACCGATATGCAAAGAAGTGTCAAAGGTAGCGTGTATAGCTCGACATTTGACCTCCCAAGCGCAAATCATATCCGAGTAGCCGAGCTCGTCCTAGAGAGGGCAAAGCGTGAAGTCGAAAACGGCAAAGATGTCGTGATACTGCTAGATTCTATCACAAGGCTTGCTCGCGCTTATAACACCGTAACCCCAGCAAGTGGCAAAATCCTAAGCGGTGGTGTCGATGCAAACGCGCTTCATAAGCCAAAGCGATTTTTTGGTGCGGCTAGAAATATCGAGCAAGGCGGTAGCCTAACTATCATCGCCACAGCACTTATAGAGACAGGAAGCAAAATGGACGAAGTCATATTTGAGGAGTTCAAAGGCACAGGAAATAGCGAAATCGTGCTAGCCCGCTCCATATCAGAGCGCAGAATCTACCCCGCCTTTGATATACTAAAATCAGGCACACGCAAAGATGACTTGCTCCTAAGCAAAGAAAATCTCACAAAAATATGGATGCTACGAAATGTGATGAGCCAAATGGACGATGTCGAGGCACTATCATTTATCTATGCCAAAATGCAATCCACCAAAGACAATGAAGAGTTTTTAAACAAAATGAATGAAAAGGAGTAGCCTTTGGGATAGATTTTGGCAAGATTTTGCCCAAAATCTACTTTCGCAAAAAGTCCAAATAAATCTCACAAAAAAGCAAAATCACAAAAGGCGCAATGTAAGCAATGACAAAATCAATGATAAAGGTAGGAATTTTTGATAGTGGCATAGGTGGCTTAAGTGTGGCAAAGTCCGTGCTTGAAGCGCGAATGTTTGCGCAAGCTGTGTATTATGGCGACACCGCGCGCGTGCCTTATGGTGTCAAAGACCGTGATACGATTGTGCGATTTGCGCTTGAGTGCTTGGAGTTTTTCGCTCCGCACAATATTGATATGCTACTTGTGGCGTGCAACACCGTGAGTGCTTATGCCCTAGAAACTATGCAAAAAAAAGCTAGCTTCCCCATAGTAGGAGTAATAGAAGCGGGTGTCAAAGCCTGCATAAACGCGCTAGATGACAAAGATTCTCCCACGCTCATCATCGGCACAAAAGCTACCATAGATTCTAGGCAGTATGAAAAGCGACTAAGAGAAGCGGGATATACGCGCTTTGTAAGCAAAGATACAGGGCTATTTGTCCCGCTTGTAGAGGAGGGACTATATCGTGGCAAGGGCGAAGTGGTGCTAGATTCCGCACTTCATTTTTATTTAGATGAGTTTTTGGATTCCCCCACACTTGGGAGGGCAAAACCTCAAGCCGTGATTTTAGGCTGCACACATTTCCCGCTTATTTCTAAGCAGATTGGGGAGTTTTTTGGCGGGGAGAGTGTGCTGATTCATTCAGGCGAAGCGATTGTGGAGCTACTAGAATCAAACTTCAATCTACGCAGAAACGCCTTTGAGAGCACACATATTGATTTTTATGCCTCAAGTGATATAGATGGACTAAAAAGCAAGGCAAAGATATGGCTACAATAAATACAAAATCAAAAAACCACACAAGCCACACAGAAAATTCTCTAAAAAGCCAAAATCCTGCCAAAAAACTTACCAAAAACCCTGCTCAAAATCCCGCTTCAAATCACGCAGAAAACACCCAAAACCCCAAACATTCTCACAAACAACACTCTCCCAAACAACATTCCCCCAAACAACACTCCAAAGAAGAGAGCGTTACAAGGCTTTCTATCTCACTAGAGCCACATTTATTAGCCGAGCTAGATTCTCGCATAATCACTCAAGGATACTCATCTCGCTCCGAGCTTGTGCGTGATATGATACGACAAAAGCTAGTAGAAGAGAGCTGGCAAGATGAGTCCCAAGACAATATCGCTGTGCTTGTAGTTGTGTTTGACCATCATCAAAGAGAGCTAAATCAGCGCATTATCGACATTCAGCACAATGCAAATATTGATATTTTGTGCTCTACACATATTCATATCGATGCCCACAACTGCCTAGAATCCATAATGCTAAAAGGCAAGCCAAGCGCGGTGCAAAATTTCGCGCTAGAAATGGCAGGGCTAAAGGGCGTGAAATTTAGCAAACTAACCCGCACAAGCAGATTTGATGAAAGCCACTAAAACCCTTGTAGCTACCAAAAATCAAGCAAGCCACACCACGCCAAATATAGCCACAGACAAAGTCGCTATATTTGGCGGTAGCTTTGACCCGCCACATTTGGCACATTTTGAGATTATTTTGTGGCTTAGTAAGATTTTTGGGCAAGTCACCGTTATCCCCGCGTATCAAAATCCACTAAAAACTCCTACGACTATCCCACTACAAACGCGACTGCAGTGGTGCAAAAAAATGTGTGAAAATATAGATAATGTCATCATAAGTGATATAGAAGCGCGAAATAATCGCGTAATGTTTGCCTGCGAGCTAGCAAGGCATTTTTATGCAGAATATTTTGGCGATTTAAGCAATAATGACAAGCAAAAATCACAAAATTTCACTCCTCCGCTGTATTTTGTCATAGGGGAGGATTGCCTAGCTAATTTACACAAATGGAAAAATATAGATGAGCTAAGTAGCTTAGTAGATTTTGTCGTGCTTCAAAGAGGTGGCGCACAAAAATCTAACCCAAAAAACTTCAGCAAAGCAAACCAAAATAATATAGATTTGCTAGATTTTGTAAAACTTCACTATGTAGATTTTTGTCCAAATGCGCTACTAGATTTTAAGCTAAATAGTGGCGATATAAGCTCGACTTTTTTGCGAAAATCTCTAAAGCAAAATCCAAATAACCAAAATAATAATGAAAAAATACTGCAAGCTCTGCCCAAAAATCTGCGTGATGAGGTGTTGGCATTTTTTGCCAAAACTTCGCTACAATTTTAAAAAACTTAAAACTCCACAAAATCCAAAAACCACTTAAAAGCAAAAAGCATAATTGTAAGGAGAGAATTTGGCAAAAAAAAATACAAACACTCAAACAAATATCGCAAAAAGAGCAGATAAAATCCGTGATTTGCTAGATAGCAAAAAGGGCGAAAATATCGCAATATATGATTTAGAGGATAAAGACTATATCGCACAATGTGTCATCATCGCTACCGCACTTGCTGGCAAGCACTCTTTTGCATTGCTAGATTTTCTAAGGAGTGAGCTAAAGCCACTAGGCGAGGTGTTTTATAGCACTGATGAGGAGAGTGAGGATTGGATTATCGCGGATTTGGGAGAAATAATGGTGCACATTTTTACCGAAAACACGCGCAAACGATTCAACCTAGAGGAGTTTTTAGAAAACTATTTTCAAGCAAGACGCTATGACTTACACAAATCCAACTAAGCAAACAAAAGAGGCAAAATGCGCATAGATTTACACAACCACACCACAAGGTGCAACCACGCAAGCGGTAGCACACTAGAATTTGCTAGCAAGGCTTGTGAGCTTGGGATTGATATTTATGGATTTGCTTGCCACGCACCGATGAAGTTTGATGAAGAATATCGAATGAGGCTTAGCGAAATAGGTGAATATATAAATGAGGTTACTTCTTTGCGTGAAAATATCCAAGCACAAAAAAGTGTGCAAAATCCAAAAATACAGATTTTGGTAGGGCTAGAGGTGGATTTTATACTTGGTAGGGAGGATTTGCTAGAGCCTAGCGTGCTAAGCGCATCACTAGATTATCTTATAGGCTCAGTGCATTTTTTAGATGATTGGGGGTTTGACAATCCCGCATTTTTGGCAGAATATGCTAAGAAAGATTTAGAATCTTGCTGGGTAAAATATTTTCAAAGTGTCGCAAAAATGGCACAATCTAGGCTGTTTCAAATCGTGGGACATATCGACTTGCTAAAAGTCTTTGGCTATGCTATGCCACACTCTAGCGAGTGTGCTTATGCGCTAGAGTGTGCGCTAAAGTCCATAAAAGAAGCAAATATGTCCATCGAGCTAAATGCAGCGGGCTTGCGCAAGCAAATCGGCGAAATCTATCCTAGCAAAGAGATTTTGCAAAAAGCCTACGCGCTAGGGATTCCTATAACCTTTGGTAGCGATGCGCACGCACTTAATCAAGTAGGATTTGGCTATGATAAATGCGTAGAATTAGCACGCGAAGTGGGCTATGATAAGTGTGTGTATTACAAACAAAAGCAAGCAATAGAAGTTGATTTTTGAGATTTTTCTAGCTTTTTTATTTAGATTTTTTCGTGGCAAACTCGTTTGTCTTTTAGATTTTTGTGCAAAATCGCTACCAAAATTCTACTTTTAGTATTTTTGGATTTTGCTTAAAAATCGTAAAAATAATTTTGTGTAAAAAACCCACCGTATAACTTCAATATAACCTCCCTTTTCCCAAACCAAAAATTTCACCAAAAATTCACAAAAATAGCAAAACCCCACAAAACACCCTCCAATTTTATCCCTAAACTTCTCTTTCAAATTTTCCAAGAACCATCACAAATGGACACTACCTGTCCACTAAAATACGCATAATTACATTGCCAAAAGGCTTTAGGATAAAATCCATAAGGAGTGCAAAACGACAGAAAAACAACTTTGGTTAATGCAACAAAGAGAAAAAAATCAAAAGAAAATCTACGCTAGAAAAAAGGCGATAGCGGAGGAAACAAAAGAGATTGATTTGGAAAAAAATCCACCCAAAGTGTCCCTATCCAAAAAAGAGTGCTGGAAAATCCACAATGCAAAAGTCGCTACCCTCACTCTAGCTAGCAATTTTGGACGCTCTTTTGTCGATAGATATGACTTTGAAAACCTCTTTGAAAACAACATAAAAGAGATAAGGCACATAAGCACTTCAGAAGCACTTAGACTTCTCAAGCCCTATTATACGCAGTTTTACTACCCTGCTTTTGTGAAAGATAATTTTGAGCTTTTGCAAAGTATAGGGCTTTCGCGTGCGGAATGCGACACTCTTGCATATATTTCTGTCTTATATGGTAGGGCTAAAGCCTTTGATGAGGATAAGATAAATCTATCTATGCACGCACAACTTATATCGCGTATCTTTGGATATAGGAGTGCTGTGATAAAAGATATATTGCAAATAGATAGCAAGCTATCAAAAACAGGTTTTGTAAATATATCCCCTAATCTTGGGAGTGGTTTTTCTAGTGATATGTTGGATTTGGTATTTGGTGTGCCACTATCGGTAAATACGCTTATAAAAAACATTGGCTACAAGCAATCTCCTAGTGCGCTTAAGCTAGATGACTTTTCTTATATGCGACAAAAAGTAGATATGCTACTTCACTATGCCAAATGCAGTAAAAACGGCTCTATACTTCTATATGGCAAAGCAGGTGTAGGCAAAAGTGAGCTAGTAAGTGTCATAGCAAAAGAGCTAGGCAAAGAAATGATATGTGTCAAAAATATCATCATCAATGATGAGGAGCGCAAAGGAGCAAAAGCAGAAAAACGAATGCGTGCCTTTGCTCTAATGCAGCATATCTTAAGCAGTGATAAGCATATCGTGCTATATGATGAGTGTGAGGATACGATATGCTATGACGCCTTAGAACGCAAAGCAGGCATAAATACAATGCTAGAAAACACAAAATTAGTAAACTTTTTTGTGTCAAATTCCAATCAAATGGACCCTGCGTTTTTGCGTAGATTTGACATTGTGTGTGAGATAAAGCCCCCACCCAAACGCAAAAAAATCCAACTCATACAATCGCTACTAGATAAGCGCAAAATCACACTTGATACCCCTCTACTAGAAGCAGTAGCGACAAATCAATACCTTACTCAAGGCAATCTCATAAAGAGCGCGAATGTGGCTAGCAAGTTTGGCAAAAAAGATGCACAAAAAATATTCATCAAGTGTATAAACGAAACTCTGCGTGCCAAAAATAAAGCCCCCATAAAGCCCAAAAAGCCTAAAGAATCCAAAGAAACAAAAGAATTTAGCAAAATGCCTTATAGTATGGAGCTGATAGAATGCAGCACAGACATAGTGTGCTTAAGCCAAAATATCAAATCCCTTTGTGAGAAGCCCAAAGACAAAAGCCCACTAGCCCTAGCCAAAAAAGCTGCAAAAAGAGAGGGCAGAGAATTTGATAGGGATTTTTTGCTTGACTTTAGTGGCAAGGCACAAGTAGCACCAAAATCTAGCAAAAACTGCGGAATAAGACTGCTTGCTTATGGTAGTGCGGGCAGTGGCAAAAGCGAGTTTGCAAAAAGGCTAGCAAAAGAGTGTGATAAAAAGCTACTAAGCTACAAGATGAGTGATTTGCTATCTATGTGGTTAGGGGGAAGTGAAAAAAACATAGCACAAGCGTTCAAAAAAGCTAAGCAAAAAGAGGCGATACTCCATATCGATGAAATCGATAGCATAGGCTACAATAGAGAGGGGGCAACTCACTCTTGGGAGCGCACTTTAGTAAACGAGCTACTTACGCAAATGGAAGATTATGATGGCGTATTTATCGCTACTAGCAATCATTTGGATTGCCTTGATAGAGCGATTTTGAGGAGGTTTGATAGCAAGATAGAGTTTCGCCCACTAAGCCAGCAAAATCTAAAAAAGGCTTTTAGAATGTATGCGGAATATTTGGGGCTAGAGTGTGATTTTGGGGATTCTAGCGTGGATTCTAGTGTGAAAAGTAGCGCAAAATCTAGTGATTTTGCAAATATAGAATCTCATCTTGCTAAGCTAGATAATATCTGCTTTGGGGATTTCGCACTTATCGCTAGGGAGGCGAGATTTGCCCCGCTCAAATCCGCACAAGATTTGCTCTCAAAACTGCAAGCAGAATCAAAAATCAAAGAGAGCGGCAGAGGTAGCACAAAAGTAGGATTTTAAATAGTGTTAGATTCTTTCTAGGCTTTGTTTGCATAGAATAGGTGGAGGGGGGATATGATACGATTCTAAAAAAATAAACAAAACTTACCCAAATAACTTATCTCAAACAAAGGAGTTTGCTATGGCTAAATACACACCACAAACAAGAAATGAGCTAGAAAAAATACTGCTAGATTTTTCACTAAATCTAGCCGACATTGACACTTCAGCTATCACAGATATGGCTTATCTTTTTAAGGATTCAAATCGCACGGATTTTAGCGGGATTGAGAGGTGGGATACAAGTAGTGTAGTTAGTATGGAATGTATGTTTCAAAATGCAAAATATTTCAATCACAACATAAACAAGTGGAATGTCTCAAATGTAAAAAATATGGCTGGTATGTTTGAGGGTGCAGAGAGTTTCAATCAGCCACTAGACAAGTGGGACACAAGTAGCGTTACAAATATGCGTGATTTGTTTTGTAATGCGCAAAACTTCAACCAAAATATAAACACTTGGAATGTATCCAAAGTAGAAAGTATGACTTGTATGTTTCACGGAGCAAAAAGATTTAACCAACCGCTAGATAAATGGGATACTTCAAGTGTGATAAGCATAAAAGGTATGTTTGGCAATGCCACTGCGTTTAATCAGCCACTAAATCAATGGGACACTTCCAAAGTCCCTGAAATGATAGCAGTTTTTTCTGGGGCAAAGAGCTTTAATCAGCCCTTAGATAAGTGGAGCGTAAGCAATGTAGAAACTATGGATAGAATGTTTGCAAACGCAGAGTCATTCAACCAAGCATTAGATTCTTGGGATACTTCAAAGGTTTTGAATATGGATAATATCTTTTATAACGCAAAATCTTTTAATCAAAATTTGGATTTGTGGAATGTGGGCAATGTGCGACTTATGGATAGCCCATTTGATGGCTCGGCAATGGAGTTATCCCCACCTAAGTGGCTAAAAATAAACACTAAAATAGGCTTAGCTAATTTATCACAAACGCCACAAATACTTAGCTAAAAAAGCCAAATAAGCACCGATATAGAGATTCTCTATCTAGTTTCTAGCTAGCGCGAGTTTAAGCGCGGTTTTACTAGCGCGGACTTTTAAAATGCGCAAATATCTCACAACAAAGGCTTCTTATGCAAACAGCCCCTAGCAAACCTACGATTGGCAACCCCACGATTTATATGTTTGGTGATACGCACGGGATTATGGATATTGAAAAGATTTTCTCAATCAACAAATCCTACACAAAAGATGATTTTGTCATCATCTGCGGGGATTTTGGCGTGCTGTGGAGCGATGAAGTGGATTCAAATGAGGCGATTTTGATTAAAGAGTTTAAAAAACTTCCTTGTACGATTTTGTTTATCGATGGCAATCACGAGAATTTCAACCGCCTAGAGAATCTCCGCACTATCAAGCGATTTGGTGGCAATGTGGGCGAGTATATCAAGGACAAAGCCTATCATCTAAAGCGTGGCGAGATTTATCAAATCGCGGGGCGCAATGTCTTTACTATGGGTGGGGCGATGAGCGTGGATAAGGACTTTAGAGAGCCAAATATCTCGTGGTGGGAAGCAGAAAATATCACGCCCACACAGATAAAATATGCCCTGCAAAATCTCGCAAACTTCAAAGACAAAATCGACATAGTCATCACGCACACCTGCCCAAATAGCTTCTTGCCGCATATTTCTAAGCACTTGCTTTTAGAATTTAAATTGCTAGTCCCTGATGATAATAGCGTGTGGCTTGAGCTTTTAGCACAAAGGCTCGCACTCAAGCAAAGCGGGAAAATCGAGTGGTTTTTTGGGCATTGGCACGGGGATTTTGACTTTTGCGTAGAGATACAAAACGCAGATTGTGAGAATCTAGATTCTAGAAATGCGGATAAAACTAAGGGTGCGGATAATGTGGATAGGGCTAATGCTGATAGGGCTAAAAGTGGCGATAACGCGCTAGATTTTAGTGAAAATTTGGGATTGCAAATAAACGCGCATTGTTTGTATGATGAAGTCTATTGTGTGCGAGATGAGCAAGATAAAGTGAAATCAATGTTTGGCTAGATACAATCTTACTATGATTTAGCCACATTGATTTTGCAAAATTTCTTAAAAATCTTGGCAAATTTTTATAAAAAATGTTTTTTTTTTTTTTTGATACAATGCTATGAAATTTTAGTTTTTAGGGGACAAAGATGAGTGAAAATACCAAAAGTGATTTTGATAGTTTTATTAGCAGATTTGGTGACTATGTAGCAAGAGCAAATGAAAGCAAAAAACGCGGAAATAACGACTATAATCCGCTAAAAGCCGTGCAAAATCCATACAATGAAGTAAATATGCACAGCGGATTTATATACTCACTACTTGATACAAACGGCAAACATTACCAAGATGATTTATTTTTGTCATTGTTTTTAGAAGTTTTGGGGTTAAAAGAGTGGTTTGGTAGCACCACAAACGCCCAAGTAAGAAAAGAATCTAACTATATTGATTTGTATATTTTCAATGACACTAAACATATCATCATTGAAAACAAAATTAACGCAGATGACCAGCCAAATCAAATCGCAACTTTTATTGAAACAATCCATAACAATGGCGTAGAATATGAAAATATTTTTGTTATATTTTTGACATTGCACGATAGAGAGCCTAACCAAAGTAGTCGCACAAATAAAGATAATAATCTTTTATGGGAAATCAAACAAGATTCTAAAAATGATTGGTTTTTGGAATCCAAAGATGGCGAAAAAACAAACAAAGTTGGATACAAAAAGGTTTTATATGGGGATAAGATTTTGGAATGGATAGAATCTTGCCAAAGCAAAAGTGGCGTGGGTAATATCGCAAATCTAAACTACGCACTAGAATCGTATAAGGACATAGTCCAAATCATCACAAATAACAAGGAGAACACAATGAGCATAGTGGATTTTTTTAAGGAAGCAGAGGATTTTAAATTGGCGTTTGAGATTATAAAAAATACCGACAAAATCATACAAGAGCTGGTAAAAAAAGAAATGTGTAAATTGTTTGATGATGAGAAATTTAAAGATTGGAAGATAGAAGAAAAAGGAAATCGTTTAGAGATTTTTAATACATTATATGAGAAACAATTCTTTAGGTATAAATTTGTTTTAGGTAGGATTTCTGGGGGTAAAATATTTGGAGTTAGGCTTTATGAAGAGAATCTACCAAAAGAAAAAGGGAACTTACCACAAGAAATAAGCAAACATCAATATGCTGATACAAAATTGGAAGGGCGGTGGTTGAAAGGCTGGGTGTCATATACTTTTGATTATTGTAAAGTCAAAAATTTTAAAGATTATTTTGTGAAAAATTATGAAATAGTCAATAAAATCAATGAAGAGATTGCCAAACTTGCAAAAGAGGTAAAAGACTACCAAATGGATTCATAAACAAACAAAAAACTCAAAATCATAAGGAAAATAATCACACAAAAACTATAAAATTAGATTTTCACACAAAGCAACTAATGGGAGCGACTAAGGATACAAGGTGGCTAATGAAAAATATAAAAATGCCTTTTGCAAATGACAAAATCAAACGCCAAACCTATATCTATGAGCGACTGCTAAATGCTAGCAAGGCAAAGCAAAGGATAGGTATTACCCAGCTTGCCAAAGAGTGTGGCGTATCTACCAAGACGATTTCGCGTGATTTGCACGATAGCCTTAGCCAAATGGGTGCGATAAAAGTAGGCAAAGGCTGGCTACTAGACGAAAAACTAGCAAAAGATAGCCTACAATCCCAAGAAAAAATCACACTATCCGTGCTAGATAATCTAGCCAAATCCGTAGGAGAAATATTCTATCACAAAGCACACAACCTACTTGAGAGCATATCCTCGCAGTTTGCAAGCCCGATTTTTACGCACTTTAGCACAGAATCTTTGGGCGAAAAAGAGCTACAAAACTTTGCCTTGCTAGAATCTGTCATAAACGCAAAGGAGCAAATCTCTTTTGTATTTCACTCTAGTGAGTTTAGGCTAGAGCCTTTGAAGCTAGCGTTTTTTGATGGATTTTGGTATTTGCTAGGGTTTGACATCACAAATCCTGCTCAAAAAATATTCAAAAAATTTTATCTAAAAGACATAAGCCAAATCACGCGCTTAAATACGCATTTTGAAATCACGCAAAATATCGAGCAAAAGCTAGAAAATGCAAATAATGTATGGTTTAACCTTGATGAGCCATATCCTGTGCATCTTTTTATCGACAAGCAAATCGCTAAGTATTTTTTGCGAAAGCCACTAAAAGGGCAAAAGACACTTGGCAAATATCCTGACGGCTCGCTAGAAATATGCCTAAATATCACAAATGAAATGGAAATCCTCCCTCTTATCTGCTACTACATACCGCATATCAAAGTCCTAAGCCCAGACTCTATAAAAGATAGCGCAAGAGAGAGAATCGCACAATATTTAGATGAGATTTCATAGATTTTTGGATTTTGTTTTTATAGATTTTGTTCCAGCAAGATTTTAAGCGCAATATTAAAAGTTTTAAACTTGGCTAATCCCTCTCTATATCTTCGATTTTGTAGCCATCGGGGGATTCCTCCTCATCATTATGCTCTGATGGGACAATGATAGTGCATTTTTCTAGCGAAATAATGATATTGCTTGTAGGAGAGCCACTTTTGCCGATAAGCATATAAGTCTGTCCTATGAGGTTAAAATCACTTTTGTTTACCAAAAATCCTTCACAATTTAGCGTCTTATCTTCTTTGAACGCCCTCTCAAGCTCCATAAAGTTGCTATCTGGCGAGATTTGTCGGTAGTTATAAAACCCTGACAACCCTAGTGCCAAAATCCAAATAAGTCCCAAAAAAAACTTTTTGATAAGTGAAATGCTAGCATTGTGCAAAATCGCCATACCAAGTGCGGCTAAGAGCGTGTAAAGCAAAGCGATTGAGATGATTTCTATCATTTGATTCCCTTGTGTCTTTGATTCTTTGTGATAATTTACTTCACGCCACGAAGCTGATAGGTAATATCCCCCGCGCCAAACCCTATCACTAAGCCATTTGTGATTTTGTCTATGATATGCGTGCCATTATAGATTTCGATTCCCTCATTTGTGCGGGCTATGCGAGTGGCTAGCGTAGGTCTAGCGTGCGAAAAAAGTGAGCCAAAGTCTACTTCACGCACTTCCTCCCCTGCTGCCCACACAGGCAAAATCACAAGTTTGTATTTGCTATCAAAGCAATTCTGAAACGCTTCTAGATTGTCAAAAAGTCGCGAGTATTTGTGTGGCTGCCAAATGATGCAAATCTCTTTGATTTTTCGCAAATCTGCATAAATTTCTAGCGAACTAAGCGTGGCTAAAATTTCAGTAGGGTGATGAGCATAATCATCAATGATTGTCAAAGGCTCTTTGCATAGTATGTCAAATCGCTTTTTTATCCCACAAAAATGGCTTAGATTTTTTCTTATTTCTTGCAGGATTTTTTTCTTGCTCGCAGAATCTAGTTTAGCAGAGTATTGCTCATTTGATTTGTTGTGATTTTGCGCGTCATCTTGTTCTAGTAAATCTTTTGCTCTAGATTCTAGCGCGGTAAGGATTGCAAGCGAAGCATTTAGGGCGATATGCGCTCCAAACCCCCACACTTCAAATTCCCCCAAATCTTTTAGCTTAAAGCGTGTATGTGGTTCGTCATTTTTTAGCGTATAAGAAATCTCGCTAATGTCTTTTGAGGGATAAAGCTCAATATGAGGCAAGTAGTCTTTGGCACTAGAATCATTTGAAAAGCAAGCCAAAAACTCATCTTCTTTATTTAGCACTCGAAACTTTGCCTTGCCCAAAAACTCCCTATACGCACCCCTTAGCTCCTCTATATTGTGGTTGTAAGTCTCTAAATGCTCTGGTTCGGCATTTGGTAGCACAGCAAAGTAGGGATTAGAGTTTAGGAAACTTTTGTCTGACTCATCAGCTTCAAAGATGATACTTTGGCTTGACACTTCGCGGACATTTGAGTGAAATTCCTTACTCTCTGCACCGATAATCGCTCCATACTCATTAAAAATCGCACTTAGCATAGCACTTGTAGTTGATTTGCCGTGCGCACCACACACGCTATATACGCGCTTAGAATCTAGGATTAGGCTTAAGGCTTGCTTGCGAGATAGCACGGGGATATGTCGCTTCTGGGCTTGGAGGATTTCGGGGTTGTCTTGCTTGATGATTGCGGAGTGAATGACTATGTCTTGGTCTTTTATGGCTTTTTTGTCGTGTGGGATAGTGATATGTGAGCCAAGTGAGCGTAGATAGTGCGTGGTGGGCGAGTGTGCTATATCGCTTCCGCTGATGATACTGCCTTGCGCTTTTAGATATTTGGCAAGCCCTGAAATCCCTATGCCACCGATACCGATAAAGTGGATTTTGGCTTGAGAGAGTGGGGGGAGGGAAGCGAGATTTGCACTTATGGCACTTTTTAGGTTGTGCTTGCGTGATTGGATATAAGTCTCATAAAACGCTAGCAAAGATTCTAGCATTTCACGCATAATGCTAGGCTCATAGACTAATGCTACGCGCACAAATCCACTACCTGCACCCTCTCGCCCCAAAAAACTTCCCGGGAGCACCACAAGCCCGCTTTGTGCATAAAGCTGTGTAGTGAAAGCCAAATCATCGCCCACAAATAGCCACATATAAAAGCTAAAAGGCGCGACATTTGCGCTTGGGAAAAGGCTTTGGGCTAGGCTTAGATTTTGCGCGTAAGTTTGGCGGATAGATTCTGCGATTTTTATAGACTCTTCTCCCCACGCCACCGCAGCAGCTCTCTGCAAAGGCAATGGAATAGCTAGCCCTGCATAAGTGCGATAAAGCGCGTAGGGCTCTAAAATAGACTTATCCCCTGCAATAAAGCCACTTCGCAAGCCCGGTGCAGAGCAACGCTTGGAAATAGAATTTATCGCCAAAATGTTTTTAAACTCGGTGTTGCCTACTTCTAGTGAGGCTTGCAAAATCGAGCTAGGAGGCGTGTGCTGATAGATTTCGCTATAACATTCATCATTTAGTAGCACAAAGTCATATTCTAGTGCGTTTTGCACCCACCCCTTTAGCTCATCTAGGCTTAGGGCTACGCCTGTGGGGTTATTTGGAGAGTTTAGTATCATAAGATTTGCTAGCTTCATTTGTTCTTTACTAAGCATTGGTTTGAAGCCATTTTCAGGGGTTAGATTCATATATATGCTTTTTGCGCCACTTGCACGCGCCGCGCCCTCATAGATTTGATAAAACGGATTTGGGTGAGCTAGCACGGGAGCATTTATAGAGGAGAATAGCCATTGAGGGAAATTAAAAAGCACTTCGCGCGTGCCAAAGGTGGGGAGCATTTCTTTGGCTTTAAGCGTGATACCAAATCTATGCTTTATAAAGCCTAGAATGCTATCTTTTAGATAATCCTCGCCTTTTGACGCAGGATAGTAGCGCAGTTCGCTAGCAAAATCTATGAGGGCTTGTTCTATTAGTTTGGGGGTGGGGAATTGTGGCTCGCCAATGGTAAGTTTTCTAGCGGGTTTTGCAGGGGTTATGTTTTCTAGGAGTTTGTTTAGCTTCTCAAATGGATATGGTTCAAAGTGCATTTATGCGTCCTTACAAAATCTAAAAAGACAAAATATAACTGAAAGCGTAAAAAGCCAAAATTTAATCTACGATTAGAGAAGTTCTAAAACATTTATAGGGCAAAAGCCAAAGCGATATTGTAATCAAAAATCGTAAAAATATGCTTTTAGTCTTGATTTTTTCATAAAGCATTGCTAAAATTACAGCTTTATTTTTTGGATTTTGTTTGTAGTTTTTTGATTTTGTGTCGGCAGATATGCGGGAATAGCTCAGTGGTAGAGCACAACCTTGCCAAGGTTGGGGTCGCGGGTTCGAACCCCGTTTCCCGCTCCATTACGCTTCGATAGCTTTCACTTTAAGTTTTTATACGCAAGCTTTTGCTTAAGTTCTTTATAGATAAATTGCCCGGGTGGTGGAATGGTAGACACAAGGGACTTAAAATCCCTCGGATATTGCTTCCGTGTCGGTTCAAGTCCGACTCCGGGCACCACCACCCTTAAATCCTAAAAAATCAAAAATCTTGCTAATAAAACTACGCAATAACAGAGCTAAAAATACTAAAAGAGATTTTGTATTTTTTAAGTTTTCTTGCAGATTTTTAGGAGCTTTTGCACAAGATTTTAGATAAGGATTTAGCAGGTGGCGACATAGCCAAGTGGTAAGGCAGAAGCCTGCAAAGCTTCCATTCCTCGGTTCGACTCCGAGTGTCGCCTCCAAATTTTATTAGCGATTTTATTAAGTTTTTGCTTCACTAGCTTTTTGATTGTCTTTCTTTACTTTGTCTTTTTTTTCTCGGGAGATGGCTGAGTGGTTGAAAGCGGCGGTCTTGAAAACCGTTGAGGGTAACACCTCCGGGGGTTCGAATCCCTCTCTCCCGGCCACTCCTTAAAAACTTCAAAACATTTTTAAGATTTTGTATAAAACCCTCAAAAACCCACCAAAATCCAAAAAAATACAAAAACAAAAAATCTAAAAACGCAAAAAAATCTTAAAGCTAAAAACTACTTAAAATCACTTCCCATCACACTTAGCGTGAAACGACTTTATCTCACTATCTTATCTATCTAGGTTGCCAATCTACTTCACTACCGAGCAGATTCCTGCATTATCTCGCACGATAGCAGCTAGATTTCCTTTTCTAAACATATTACACACTACGATTGGTAGTTTGTTGTCTTTGGCAAGGGCGATTGCTGTGTCGTCCATTACCTTGATATTTTCAGCCAATGCTTCATCATAACTCATTTTATCTAGCTTTTTTGCGTCCTTGTATTTTTTTGGGTCTTTGTCATAGACGCCATCGACTTTTGTGGCTTTTATCACATAGTCCGCACCGATTTCTACGGCTCTAAGAGTAGCTGTCGTATCGGTGGTAAAAAACGGATTCCCTGTCCCTGCGGCAAATATCACAACCCGTCCCTTTTCTAGATGCCTAATCGCCCTGCGGTAGATATAAGTCTCGCATACTTCTTGGATTTCTATTGCGCTTTGCACGCGCACATCTAGCCCGCTATGCTCTAGTGCTTCTTGCATAGCCACAGCATTTATCACAGTAGCTAGCATACCCATATAGTCGCCACTTGTGCGCCGTATAATTCCACCTTGCGCAGCGGTAACCCCACGGATAATATTCCCTCCGCCGATAACGATTCCAATCTCAATATTTGCTTCTTGCAGTTCTTTTATCTCGCCTGCTATATAGCCCAATATAGCAGGCTCAATCCCAAATCCACTCTCTCCTGCCAATGCCTCGCCTGAAAACTTCACTAACACGCGCTTATTTCTAGGTGCTTCATTGTCTTGCTTTTTTATACTTTCTTGTTCTTTTTGCTTATCTTGTCGCATTGTATTTCCTTTGTTGTTTTTGTGTCGCATAATTTGGCGTAATTGTAGCAAACCTCAAACAATCAATCACAAGAAAACGACAAAATACAAAAAAAAAAAAACACAAAAATGAGATATAATAAACCACGGCATACAAAACATTTCAAGGAGTATGTGGATGCACTTTCTAAACCATTTCACGCTAAAAAGCAAAATCATAGCCCTAACTCTTTTGCCACTAATCGCTTGCATCGTGCTTATGCTTATGCAGCTAAAATCCACCCAAGATTCCCTAAGCGCAAACAAATCCCTATCCACTCAAATCGCCATATCAGCCAAAGTATCAGACCTTATCCACGAGCTACAAAAAGAGCGCGGGCTAAGTGCTGGATTTCTCTCAAGCAAGGGGGCTAAATTTTCTAGCGAGCTAAAATCCCAAAGAAATAGCACGGATTCTGTCCTAAAAGAGCTCAAAAAAATAGCTTCCAAAGATTTGCTAAAAGGCTTTGATTTAAAAGGCGGATTTGACGCACTTGATTTGCTTGATAGCACGAGGCTTAATGCTGATAACTCGCTTAAAGGCGATTCCCCACTCATCACACAAACTATCGGCTACTACACCAAGACGATTTCCACGCTTTTAGAAGCCATAGCAAAATCTACAAGCCTTGTCAAAGATTCTCACATATTGCGACTAATGTTTAGCTACACAAATTTCTTGTATGCCAAAGAAAGTGCAGGGCTAGAGCGTGCCACAGGCAATGCAATGCTAAGCTCAAATTCCCCTGCAAGCGATGCACAATATGATACTTTTGTAAGCCTACTAACAAAGCAAGAAGTCTATGAAAAGGCGTTTTTGGATTTTGGTGATAGCAAAGATAGGGCTATCTATGACAAAGCTAGAGAACAACCTAGCTTCAAGCAAGTGCAATCCATACGAGAATCTATCAAGTCCCACCACAAAAGTGGCGACTATGGAGTGGAGGCAAAAGTATGGTGGGATACTATCACCACGAAGATAGACATACTAAAAGATGTAGAGGACAAAATCACGCTAAATATCAAAAACATACTAAGCCAAGAAATATCCTCACAGCAGGTTGGATTTTGGGCGGTGCTTTTGCTTGATGGCTTTGCTTTTATCATCAGTATATTGCTATGCGTGTTTGTGACCAAAAACATACTAGACAATCTTAGCGCGGTAAATACCAAGCTAGATTTTATCACAAGTCACAAAGCCCTAAATGAAACCATAGAAGTAAAAAGCCAAGATGGCGTGGGGCAAATGGCAAAATCTGTAAATGCGTTTTTGGGCTTTATCCATAAAATCTTTGTAGGACTTCAAGCAGCGATAAATAGCAACAAAAACGCCGTCCAAACTTTGGAGGGCGTATCTAGGAGGCTTGATTCTAGCTCGGCAAAGATACAATCCATAAGCGAAGAAAACACCGAGCTAGGACAAAAAAGCAACCAAACGCTTGATGAAAATATCGCCATACTAAAAGCCACCAAAAACGAGCTAGAAAACGCCATAAAAAACGCAAAATCTACCAAAGACATAACTACCAAAATCAACACCCAAGTGCAACAATCAATGGAAAAAGAGCGGGACAATGCCACAAAAATCGAGCATCTAGCAAAAGAAGCCCAAAACATACAAGCCGTGCTTTCTATGATAACAGACATAGCCGAGCAGACAAACCTACTTGCGCTTAATGCCGCTATCGAAGCAGCGCGTGCGGGCGAGCACGGCAGGGGATTTGCCGTTGTCGCTGATGAGGTGCGCAAGCTCGCAGAGCGCACTCAAAGAAGCGTAAATGAAACAAGTGTCATCATAAAAAGTATTCTCCAATCAGTCGATGAGATAAACACCCAAATGGAAGAAAGCCTAGAATCTATGCAAGAGCTAGTAAAAGGCTCGCAAGATATGCAGGGCAATATCAACACCCTAGAGGAAGCGATAAATGACACCCTAGAAAAATCCCTAGAATCCTCCTCTATGGCAAACCTAGTAAATGACAATGTCTCTGCGCTAATAGCCAATGGAGATAAGATAAATTCATACATAAAAGAGCTAGCAGATATAAATATCCAAATGCAAAAAGCCTCAAAAGAGATTATAAGCAAGACAAATGAGCTAAATAGCGCGACTTGTGAATTCAAAATCTAGCTTTTGTGGATTTTTGGATTTTATTAGTTTTTGCGCGAAGTTTTAGCAAAGTATTTTTGATTTTTGCGAGCGTTTTTTTTTTTTTTTGTTAAAATTGCGAAGTTCGTTTGCAAACTTAAAATTTGCAAAGTTTATTTGCAAAGTTTGCTTAAGCGGATAAAATCTAACATTTAAGGAGCATTTAATGGCATTACTTCTAAATCAGCACCAAAATTCGTGCAAGGCTTCTGAGCAAATCTCTCTCTCTCTCTCTCATTTAGCACGCGTAAGGCATAAGCAAAACACAGCTTGGCATAGTTGCACTCCTCACTTTACACATTCTCTCTTTTCACTGCATTCTTTTTCTCGCTTTTGTCAGCTTTCAACTTTGGCTTTTATTTTGGCTTTTTCATTGTTTGGTGGTGTAGCGCGTGCTGATAGCACAAAAAATAGCGACCCATACAAAGTAGGAATCAAAAAGCCAAAAACAGGTGGCTTTGTCGGCGGGGAATTTGGTATAGGAAGTGCGTATTCTTATGCCAATACTTATCCCTCTGGCTTTAGCTACTCTGGCTCAAGCACACATTCGACTTTCCCCATCAATGTGTTTGGTGGGTATCAGTGGTATTTCTATGATAGACCGTGGTTTCATTTTGGTGTGAGAGTGCGCGGACATATCGGCTATACAAACTACAATACAAGCTTTTCGGATTGGTGGTATTGGGGGTATCGAAATAATGCCAAATTCTCAATTAGCTCACACGCTATACAATACGGTGTAGAGGCGCAATTTTTGTGGGATTTTTTAAATATGGGTGAGCATACACTTGGCTGGCATTTTGCTCCCATAGGCTTGGGCGGAAGCACTTTTTTTGGTAGTCTTAAGGTTAATGGGCTTGGCAATAACGCTAGTATAGAAGATGATTTGACAACCACAACAAAGTTTAATTATCTCTTTAGCACAGGATTCCATTACTATTACAACGCCAAACATATGGTGTTTGCCACATACAAGTATCAATATTTCAATTCAGACTATCAGCCAACCTCCACAAATAGGGCTTCATATAGTCTGATAGCTTATAATTCCTTTATGCTAGGCTATGCGTATAAATTCTAGCAGGTAGATTTTACTTTTTTCACCTTTTTGTGATTCTATCTTGTAGAAAGATTCTAGCTTTTTTGAGCGTTGCTTAAAAAGCTAGAATCTGCCAAATATTTACTTCCAAACAATAACCTTACACCAAATTTATGCAATCAACCTTTTAAAATTTTCATAAATCAACTTCCCAAAATCAACTTCACGCAATTATTTTTTGGCATTATTTGGAATATCTTTTGCTTTTATCCACAAGCAGATAAGCACAAACACAAAATCACGCAAAACACGCCAAACAAGGCTTAAAAGACTTAGTTAAGGAGAATGCAATGATTTCTTTTGCGGTAGAATCTAAAGTCTATCCACTAGCGCACAAAGCCCTTGATTATCGCTCGCTAAGGCAGGATTTAATCGCGGGAAATATCGCCAATCAAAACACCCCATACTATCGCCCGCGCGATATAGAATTTACCCAAGCTCTAGCCTTGCGACAAGATGAGATTTTGTATAAAAAGCCATCAAGGCAGCTTCAGCTAGCACAAAGCAACAAAGGGCATTTAAGCCTAGAATCCTCTCGCACAGCGAAGTTTGAACACAAGCCAGATTTGTTTTTCCGCGATGGGCATTTGGCTAGAAATGACGGCAATAGCGTGGATTTAGACATAGAAACAAGCGAGATGGGCAAAAACTCCGTAGTCTATCAAGGGCTAACCGTCGCCCTAAAAAAGCACAAAGGTATCCTAAACTACGCTATTGAAGCGGGCAAAAATATCTCTTAAGATTTTTAAAAAGCAACCTCATTAAGGAGCAAAGATGAATTTTTTTAACTCATTTGACATTAGTGGCTATGGACTTTCAGCACAAAGAATCCGCGCCAATCTCATATCTTCTAATATCGCCAATGCCAACACCACGCGCACCGATGAGGGAGGACCATATCGTAGGCAAATGGTGTCTTTTCGCGCTTTTGATTTTAATAAAGCCCTAAATGAACGATTAAGTAAAGAGAGTGATGAAGCAGAGTATGAAGACCCGCTTAACGAGGGGGATTTGGGAAAATTACCAAAACCTGCTATAATGGGCGTGTATATCGACAAAATCGTGCGTGATGATAGGAGTCCTATTATGAAATACGAGCCTAGCCACCCTGATGCAAATTCGGAGGGCTATGTCGCATATCCAAATATCAATCCCGTTGTCGAAATGGCAGATTTAATCGAAGCTACTAGGGCATATCAAGCAAATGTCGCAGCGTTTCAAAGTGCTAAGACAATGGCAGGAAATGCCATAATGATGATGCAAGTGTAGTTTAGCTTAAATTAGTTTTGTTTAGGATTTATAGAAGTTTTGCAAGTAAGGAGTATCAAAATGGACGACATAAAAAAGGTTGGTTTATCAAACCCTATAAACCCAAAGCTAAATATCACACCCACCCAAGCCACAAATGACAATGGCGAATTTACCAAACTACTAAAAAAATCCATAGATGAGCTAAACCAAGTCCAAGAAAGCTCGGACAAAGCCCTAGCTGATATGGCAAGCGGACAGCTAAAAGACTTGCACCAAGCCGCCATAACCATAGGCAAAGCCGAAACAAGTATGAAGCTAATGCTTGAAGTGCGCAACAAAGCCCTAAGCGCGTATAAAGAAATCCTAAGAACGCAAGTATAGTTCGTTTCTAGAGCTATAAGTCGTGCGACTAGAATCTTAAACTAAGCAAATCCTCATAAGCCTAAAATCTAGTCGCTATGCCTATCCCCAAATATCTCCCACAAAATCCAAGCAATTATGGAAATAAAAACTCTCAAAAATACGATTCTACCCTAGGGCAATCTCCCCAAAATCTACCCCCCAAAAATCGACTAAAAAGATTCCAAAAAAACGGCATAGGAATCGCCAAGTCTCGCAGAATCTTAGCGATTTTTTTGGTGTTTGTGCTAAGTGCAGTTATTTTTCTTTTTAGCGTGTATTCAAAAGTCGCATTGCCTAGAGAATCCAAAATGCCAACTCTAATCGTAGCAAAAGAAGATGTCGCTGTGCGGGGCAATATCTACACAGCAAAAACCTACCGAGATGATGAGGGATACTCTCTTGCAAGGAGTAACAAACTTTACAAACTAGGGTTTAACCCCCGCTCCATAGACCCAAACAAAAAAGAGCTTTTTATCACGCTTTTGGAGATTTATAGTGGTGTGCCACGCTACACTATCATAGAGAAGCTAAAAAACCCAAAATACCAAATCTTATCTTATAAAATCTCGCCAAATGTCGCTGCAAATCTGCGGGCACTAAACGCAAAACTTTTGGCTTATGATGTATTCCGTGAATATGTCGATGAAAAGGGTAGGGTGATAGGCAAAATGGGGCTTAGTGTGGAGGTAAGTGGAGTAAGCAGGGAATATCCATACAACGATATGCTTGAGCCATTTATCGGCTATGTAACCAAAAGCGAGATTGGCAGGCTTACTATGCCAATAGGGGTTGATGGCATAGAAAATTCGCGTGAAAAAATCCTAAGGCAAAAGCAAAACGGTGAAGTCGTAGGCAAGCGAGACATTGGGTTTAATATTATCCAAACCAAGCAAGCACATTCTACAAGCAGGGAGGACGGATTTAGCGTTAGGCTTGGGATTCCTTTTAGCTTACAGCAAAAACTAGAAGAGCTACTAGATAGTGCCAAAAAAGAATATCAATCCCAAGAAATCATCGCAGCGATTCTAAACCCAAAAAACGGGCAGATTTTGGCTATCGCTACAACAAATCGATTTAACCCAAACGCGATAAGAGAGCAGGACAAACCACACCTAAAAATCCGCGCCATAGCAGAATCATTTGAGCCCGGAAGCACCATAAAGCCTATCATTTATGCAATGCTACTAGAAAAAAAGCTAATAAATCCGCTAAGCCCGATAGACTTGGGCAATGGATATTATATGCTAGGCAAGCACACTATTACAGATGACACCATAATGCCCCAAAATCCAACCATAGAAGATGTGCTTTTGCACTCAAGCAATGTGGGTATGATTTTGCTATCAAACCGACTAAATGGGCAGGAATTTTATGACGGGTTGCGCTCTTTTGGGCTAGGCTCGCTTACAGGGATTGACTTGCCCTATGAGCGAGATGGTATCGTTCCCTCTGTCAAAGAGCTATCCAAATCCTCTGGCACTACCAAAAAATCCGTATCTTTTGGCTATGTAGCGCGGGTAACATTTATGCAGCTTTTGCGAGCTTATGGGGTTTTTGCAAATGGTGGCTATCTAGTAACGCCACATATCACACAAAGCTACATAGCCCCCGATGGCAAAATCTATATCCCAACCACAAGGACAGCTAAGCCCACACAAGCTATCTCTGAAGCCACTGCCAAAAAAATGCAAAGCCTGCTAATCAAAGTCGTAGAATCAGGCACGGGCAAAGCCGCCAAAGTCGAGCAAGCTGGAATCATCACAGGGGGCAAAACAGGCACAGCTAGAGAAATCGCCCAAAGTGGTGGATATGGGCAAAAACACAATGGCTCATTTTTTGGTTTTGTAAAAGATGCGCAAAATACCTTTGTCATCGGCGTTGTTACCTTTGGTGCGTCTGGACAGCACTACTATGGTAGTCAAAATTCTGCCCCTGTGTTTAAAAAGATAGTCGATATACTCATTGAGCAAGGTTACTTGCAAACAAAAACGAAAAAACGCTAAAAATTTAAGGAGAATTTGATGAAATTTCAATATATTCGACCATATCACAAACATTCATCTAAAAACATTAAAGCTTTTGGCGCATTTGACGCGCTAGGTGCTTTGTTTGCTAGATTTCGTTCTTTTGTGCGTTTTTGCGCCCGAAATATCACACCATTTACCCCGCTTATATTTCTAGCAAAAAAATCGCAAAAAAAACGCGCACTTGCGTATGTGCTGTTTTTGAGCCTTTTTGTGCTTATCCCCATAGCTTTGCACGCCAAAGAGATGCTAAACACCACCTCACTAATTGACACACTAAAATCTAGCGAGATTACCAATGCAAAAATCATCAGCACGCAAGAATCTGGGATAAATGGATTTTGGTTTGTTATCGTTCAAAAAGATAATTTTCAAATTCCGTTTTTTGCTAGCAGTGACGGAAAGACACTGATGATACTCTCCCAAGAAGCACTAATCACCAAAAACACCACACTTAAAAATACTCTAGAATCCACCACCAAAAAAGTCCAAGAGTTTAACGAAAAAGCTAGAGAAGATGCAGTCATAGCGATATTTCAAAAATACCCAAACTCTGTGCTAAGGCTTGAGGGCAAGGCAAAAAGTGATTCTAAAAAATCCATAACCTACCTTGTGCTAGATACGAATTGTCCCTACTGCAAGCAAGAGCTACAAAAAATCGATAGCTACTTAGCAAGCGGGGATTTGCATATCCTAATCGCAGGTGCGCTAAGCCTAGAATCCACCAAAAAAGCCGCTACTTTCTATACCAAGCTAGATGAGCAAAAAACCCAAGAAAGCAAGATTTCCTACCTAAAAAAAGCATTTGAGTCAAGCTACAAACCTAGCAATAACATAAACGCCGATAAGGCGATGAATATTGCCCAAGAGCTTGGAGGGGCAGGATTGCAAGGTGTGCCTTATATCATCAAGCGGTAGTTTTGTATTTTTTGCATTGTGATTAGTTTTTTTGCTATACAATGTTGCGTAATTATATTTCCTTAAGCGAGGAGTAGGCAATGACACAAGCATTTAATACCCTATCAAAACAACGATTAGTAGTAGCTCTAAAGCAGCTTGCGCTTTTTGCATTTGGTGCATTTATCGCGCTAAATCTAAGCGGGTGTGCTCTTTTTCAGCCAAATAATAAATTAGCCACTTCCCAAACCAAAGTCAAAAGAATCAATCCAAATGTCTTTGGCGCGCAATTTAGCGATGAGTCTAGGGAAGAGTTTAGACAGCTTATGCAGCTATATGCCAATGCTTACTATGAAGTCGTTACAAATGATGACTATGCAAAAGCCACTCAAATGCTAAATGAATCTTGCAATCGCGGGCTTGGCACTGCGTGCTACTTGCTTGTAGAGTTTGATGACAATAGCAACGAAGAAGAAGACACCGAAATCGCAGCAGAGAAGCTAAAGCACGATTGTCTTGCGCCAAAGCCTACGATTAGAAGCGGGGCTAGCTGTGCTACTCTAGCCGAGCTAGTCGTAAAAGAAGAAGTTGAATACGCAGATGTCATTGAGCAAGCCCTATACGACAAAGGTTGCCAGCTAAATGACCCTCTTTCTTGCGCAAGATATGCAGCAAAATACCTAAAAAACGAAGAGCCAGAACTCTACAAACGATATGCCAACAAAGCTATCAAACAAGCAGCTTTGGGGTGCAATCACGGAATGGGATTTTATTGCCTACTAGCTGCAAACACTATCCAAATGCTATATCAAGAGGATAAAGATGGCAAAGCAAAGGGATTTTGGAAGCGAGGTTGTGAGCTAAAAGACGGCTCAAGCTGCTATATGGTAAAGAGTATAGAGCAAAAAGAAAAGCTAGAGCGAATGCTAAAACAAAAGCAAGAAGCTGAAAAAGCCCAAAAAGAAGCCGCCGCTAAGCAAGAAGCAGCCCAAAAAGCACAAGTAACCACCACTTCATCAAGTAGCAACTAGCAGGGGTTATAAAACCTAAGTAGTTTTATTTCGCTTTTTAGTATGCTGTGTGCAATGTGTTGTCTGTGGCACATTGCACACGGACAAAAATAGACGAAAACTATGCGTGGCTAAAGGCTAGCATAGTTTTAGGGATTTTTGTGTGGATTGGTGTATGGATTTGCGCGCGGAATTAGTATGTAGATTATTATGTGGGCTAGATTAAATTTTTGCGCTTTTTAAACTACAAAATCTTAATAGCAAAACTACACAAATATACCAAAAATATGATTTTGAATAATTTTTGAGCGGATTTTTACGCAAAAGGCACACCAAATGGAGCAGGCGTTATTAGAGTATTTTTATGGTGGTGCGACAATCACACCTTTTTTTGTGGCATTTTTTGCTGGCTTACTTTCTTTTCTCTCTCCTTGCACTTTGCCGCTTGTGCCACTTTATATGGCGTATATTTCAGGTATTTCTCTAGCAGAGCTTAGTGGTAGCACGAGCGATAGCACAAAAGATTCTAAAATTTTTGCCAAGCAAGATTCCATCATAAATGACTTATCACAAACAAATCCACAAATCCCCACACAATCTCATACAAAACCCTCCACACATTCCGCGCAAAGCAATACCCAAAACAACCCCTCCCTAACCCCCATAAAATCCACTACACAAAAATCCACCACACAAAAATACCCTTCCCAAAATCCAAAACCCCCTTACCTATCCAACATTCGCTATATGATTTTTGCTCGCTCATTTGCTTTTGTGCTAGGTTTTTCGCTTGTATTTATCCTAGCAGGTGTTGCCTTGCGTTCTGTGTTTTTTGTGCTAGATTCTACTTTGTTAGAGATTTTGGCAGGTGTTGTTGTGCTTATTTTCGGATTGCATTTTTTGGGTGTTTTTCATCTCAAGTGGCTCTACGCAAGCAAAAAATTTCAACTAAAAGCCACTCACCCAGCTCTAAAGATTCTAGCTCCTTTCGTGCTAGGAGTGAGCTTTGCGCTAGGGTGGAGTCCTTGCACGGGACCGATTTTTGGGGCTATCGCGCTTATGGCTAGCACTAGCACGCAAGGATTTGCCCTGCTATGCCTATATGCGCTAGGTTTTGCCCTGCCTTTTTTGGTGCTTGCATTTGCACTAGAGAGAGGGTTTGAGCTTATTGATAGATTCAAGCCACATTTGCGCAAGGTAGAGATTCTATCGGGGATTTTGCTTGTTTGTGTGGGCTCATTTATGATTAGCGGGGATTTTAGCTTATATTTGGGTAAAATAAGCGAGTGGATAGCCAAAGCCTAAAATCTATTTGCAAAGGAAAAAAATGCTACTAAAAAACGGGACAATTTGCGATTATAGCCAAGAAAGAAAAGCCGATGTCCGTATAGAAAGCACCCTTATCAAAGAAGTCGCCCCTAGCCTTAGTCCAAAAGAGGGCGAGGAAGTGCTAGATTGCACAGATAAATTTATACTACCAGCACTCATTGACATATCCTATCCCAAAAACAAATCCCTTTGTCGCAAGACGCTACAATCCCTAAGCCAAAAGGCTTTGCAAGGTGGTGTAGGAAGTGTGCTTTTGCGTCCAGATAGTAGCCCCAGCATTGATTCAGAAGCGATTATTGAGATTGTATCAAGCCTAGATTCCGCGCTAAGCGTGCATTTTTTTTCTAGCATACTAGCGACAAAAGATGATAGCCTAACCCAAATCGCATCTCTCATAAGCACAGGTGCCCGCGCTATCTATCTGCATAGCCCAGACATATCAGGCTATGCCTTGCACAAAGTCGCCCAATACGCAAAAATGCTAAATGTCCCCATCATCGCCACAGCACAAGAACCAAGCCTTTGTGATGGCGTGATAAGCCAAAGCGAGATAAGCTCTACTCTAGGCTTGCCATCTATCCCCTCCATATCGCAAACTATGGAAGTTGCTAGACTTAGCGAAATGTCGCGATTTAGCGAGACAAAATGGATTTTTGATGCCATAACCCACCCCCAAAGCCTAAAAATCATAGAAACATTCAAAGCTATGGGAGCAGAGATTTTAGCCCAAACTCCTATCCATCACCTTATTTTTACCCACGATGACATAAAGGACTACGATACGCGCTTCAAGCTACTTCCTCCGCTTGTGAGTGAGGAGGAGCGCGACTTTTTGCGTGATTGCTTAGATTCTCGCATAGATATGCTTACTTGCTTACAGAGTGATTCTTACAACTCGCTAAAAGACCAAGTATTTGAAAACGCCAGCTTTGGCATAAACGCATTTGGATTTTACTTCCCACTTGGATTTAGCCAGCTTGTCAAGCAGGGGATTATAAGCCTATCTCGTTTTAGCCAGATGACTTCATACGCTCAAGCCAAATGCTTCTCTCTAAACAAAGGCGAAATTACGCCGCAAAAAGACGCTGACATTATCATCGTAGATTTGCAAGCAAAAACAGAAGTAAATGATAGCTTTAGTCCATATCACGGAGAGTGCTTACACTCCAAAGTCTTGCATACAATTATCGAGGGCGAAGTGCGATTATAGAATGCTTGCAGAAATATTTTCCCAATCATTGCTAGACGCCTTAAAATACCTTGATATAGCTCGCTACAAAAATCGGGGTGCGACTAAAGGCTATGTCTTTGGATAAAATCTCTTTGTTGCCATATTTTGCAGGGGATTCTATACCTAGTCGTAGCTCGGAGGGTAGTCCTAGCACAGATAGAGGGACTTTTGCCCCTACTTCTAGCTTGCCAAGTATGCCAAGCGATAGACTAAGCCCCATATTTAGCCCATAGTCTACTTGGATTTGGTAGTTCCATAGCACATTTTCACTTTTTGTTACGCCAGCTTTTATGAAGCTATCTAGCTCACTATTTGCTTTATCTGTGAGTAGCATAACACCGATATTTAAGCCAAAATACCCACCCAAAGCCACTTCCCTCCAAAATCTCTGTTTCACGCCAAACAGGCTTAGCGGTAGCTCGCCTAGCAAGTCAGCATTTAGCCCCCCTAGCATATAAAAAAAACTCCCCACGCTTTTTGCACTACCTTGCCCCTGCTTTCTCATAGAGAGATTCCCCCCACCGATAAGCACATCGACATAGATTCTGCTGCCAAAGTAGAGATTATAGAAGTTTTGATACCCCACATTTCCACCAGAAGCGACAAACACCGAGCGAGCGATAAGCGCAGAATCTAGGCTAGAATCTAGCGCGCCTGTCATATCGGGGCTAAATACCCCATCCGTAGTAGTGCCTACACTATTTTGGGTATTGTATTTGCCATCAGCATAAGTTTGTGTTATGCCAGCACTTGCCACACTCGCCCCTATGAAAATCCCGCTTTTATTGCCAGCCCTCATATATTTGTGTGCGATTGCCTTTTTTTGCTCTAGTGTTTTTCCTGCGAAATGCTTTTGGATATATTCACTTTGAGAGTAGATAGGCTCTACTTTTATGCCATTTATCTCCAAAAGTGAGCGATAAAAAGCGATTTTGACATCTAGGCTTTTGTCCTTTAGTCGCTCATCTTGGGCATTCATTAGCGCACTTGGATTTACTTGGCTATTTTTAAAATCCTTTGGCAAGATAAGCATCGCTATTTCCTCATCAGTGATACGACTTGATTTGCTTGATTTTTTTGCTTGATTTTTGGGAGATTTTGCGGGCGGAGATTTTGTGGGCACGGCTAGGGCACTACTTAGCAAAAATACCACGCATATAATGCCTAGCACTAGATTTTGCAAAGATAGTTGACTTAATATTGTGCGTTTTTTGATATTCATCATATTTTCCTACAATCCATTTTGCAATCCATTTATCAACCCAACCCAAATCCAGCTAAAACAAATATTGATAGCTCGTGATATACATAGTCCCTAGAAAGTAGCTTGCTTGGTTTGAGATATTTGGTGGAGTTTTGATACCTAGCTCTATGCGATGATGATATTTGAGCGTGGCAGAGACACCTACATTTAGCACAGGTCCTATGGTGATTTTATCCTCTCTTTGTGCGCCACTCTGCTTGTAGAGATTTACCCCCGCTCCCATCCCTATAAACACACCTAGATAGTATCCCTCCTCGCCACCTATTGCCTTATCCCCCACCATATCTATATTGAAGCTAAACAAATGGCTAGAAACACTATCGGGTATATTTGGCGAGGCATTTAGCGCAGCTAGATATTGCCAATACACGCGCACACCCATAGGTGCAGCACCCAAAAATCGCATATATCCTCCGTTAATCCCAAATGCAAATGGATTTAGCTCCTCGCCAAAGCCTCTATTTTTGTTGATTTCCATTTGGCTAGTGCCAAGCGAAACTCCAGCAAACCAGCCGTGTTTTGTCTTGTTTTTTAGCTCTTGAGATTTTTCATACAAAAGCTGATAGTATCGCCCGCGCAAGAAGTAAAGCTCTTTTTCCTTTTGGTGTTTTGACATTTGCTGCAAAGATTCTTCATCACCGTGTATCACTTCGATTTCATCGATATTTTTAGAGATTTTTTCTTGCTCTTTTTTTGCTTTAGAATCTAGTGAGCTAGAATCGCTAGGTTGCACTCTTTGGGATTCTTTACTAGATTTTAGCGGTTTTGTGCTTGACTTAGCGCTTAAAATTTGAGCTATACTGCTTATAAGCAATGCGCTTACAAACCCTACAAAGCAGATTTTGCCAAAATCTTTTAGCATAGATTTCAATGCACTCATAGCTTTTACAACTTTCATATCACGCACGGCGCACTTCCTAAAACACATAGCTATACCCCACCATAGGCATTATCCCAAACCAATTTAGCCTTTCATTGATGATGAGTTTGATTTCGCCCTCTATGCGGTGCTTGCTTATGAGAGTGAAGCTTGCCCCAATGTTTATAATCCCACCAAGCGTGGCATCGCTATTAGAATCATATATCATACTTGCTAGCCCAAATCCCGCTATTGCCCCTGCTTCTAAGCTGTTTTTGCCCTTTATCATCGGCAATAGTGGCAAGTCTATCAGCACATCTGCGCTTATGCCGATACTAGAAAACCCAAGCGAAGAGAGGTTTAGCTCTTTTGCGTTGCTTCCTAGATATTGCAGATAGATTCTGCCACCGACTTTATTTGGGAAAGATATGCTATCAAACATTGTAGGATAAAAGCTCTGAAATCCCACCTTTGCACCATAAGCTAGGAAATTATCCACGACATAGTCTGTATTTCCAGCCGCATTGTGAAATATCCAGCCACCATACACACCGATAAAAATACCTGATTTTTTCTTTGAAGCGTCTAGGTTTTTGATAAGGGAGGCGATTTCTTTATCGCTGATTTTGTGATATGCCATAATGTAGGGATAATAATATAAGCTAAGCGTGGAATAATCAATTAGATTTTCATCTTGTGATTCTTGCTTTGATTTGTCTTTTGATTTGGTGGTTTTGGATTCTTTTTGTGGCTTTGTAGATTCTTTGTTGGTTTCTTTTGTGGCGGAATCTTTTTTAGATTTTGTGGAATCTTTTTGGGATTTTGTGGCTGTGTTTGTAGATTCTTTGCTAGATTTTTCATATTTCAAATATCGCTTAGATTTTTCGCCATAGCTTATGGCACTTGCTAGCACTACACAGACAAATATCAACACGCATTTGCGAGGGATTTTAGTAGCGATATTAGTGATATTTTTTTTTGTCATATTAAGCCTTAAAATCTACCAAATCTAATTGTCAAATCTTATCAAACAAATTCTAAAAGTGTTTTCCCAAAGCAAAACGCATTATACACTTTAAACCTTAAATAAGCGAGTTTGGGTATAATAACGCCACGATTTTTACAAAAGCACGCAAGCAAACATACATTGAGCAACACTCACAAGCAAACAACTTTAAGGAGTAAAAAAGCGATGCAAAAAATCACACTCACCACCCTAAAATCCAAAAAAAATATACCCCCGCACTTGGGCAAAAATCCTAGTAAGATTACTGCTATCACGGCTTATGACGCACTTTTTGCGCGACTTTTTGATGGCATTGTAGATGTGATTTTGGTGGGCGATAGTCTAAATATGAGTTTCAATGGCAAAGAGGACACCACAAGCCTAAGCCTGCAAGATATGATATACCACACAAAAGCAGTTCTAGCCCACACAAAGCAATCTTTTGTCATAGCTGATATGCCTTTTGGTAGCTATGCAAGTGAAAAATCCGCGCTAAAATCCGCACTAAAAATCATCAAACAAACAGGAGTGCAAGCCCTAAAACTAGAAGTCCCACTAAGCAAGCTAAATATCATAAAAGCCCTTGCAAATGAGGGGATTCCTATTATGGCGCATATCGGGCTTATGCCACAATTTGTGAAGTTTGAGGGCGGGTATAAAGTCAAAGGCAAAGACAATCATCAAAGCGCATATTTGCTAGAATCAGCACTTGCATTTGAAGAGGCAGGCGCATTTGGGCTACTTTTGGAGGGGATTATAGGTGGCGTGGCAAAAGAGATTTCTAGCAAGGTAAAAATCCCAACTATCGGGATAGGCTCTGGGGTGGATTGTGATGGACAGATTCTTGTTTGGAGCGATGCGTTTGGACTGTTTAGCGACTTTAAGCCAAAATTTGTGCGCCAATACCTAAATGGCGCAGATATTTTCAAATCCGCATTGCAAAAATATGTCGATGATGTCAAAAGTGGCGACTTCCCAAGCGAGCAAGAGAGCTACTAAAACCACCAAAATATCAAAATCTCAAAAATCTAAAGTAAAACAAAATGGCAAAAATCACACTTGATTTGCAAAGTCTAGATTCTAGCTCAAAGCCTAGCGCAAAAACTAGCCAAAAATCTATCTCAAAGTCCGCTCCTGCAAAGTCTACAAAAACCACAAATCAAATCCCCACAGATGAAAGAGAAGTATCCATTGAGAGAATTAGCTTTGATGAAAACATAGAAACTTCGCTTCGTCCTAGCGTGTGGGAAGACTACATAGGACAAACACAAATCAAAAAAAACCTAAAAATCGCTATTTTGGGTGCACAAAAACGCTCCGAGCCTTTGATGCACACTTTGCTTTTTGGTCCCCCGGGGCTAGGCAAAACCACACTTAGCCACATAATCGCCACACAAATGGGTGCAAATATCAAAGTAACAGCCGCGCCGATGATAGAGAAAGGCGGGGATTTGGCTGCGATTTTGACAAACATTGGCGAGGGGGATATTTTGTTTATTGATGAGATTCATAGGCTTTCTCCAGCTATTGAGGAGCTACTATATCCTGCTATGGAGGATTTTCGGCTAGATATTATCACAGGTAGCGGTCCAGCAGCACAAACCATAAAAATTGATTTGCCACCATTTATGCTTATCGGTGCGACTACTCGGGCGGGAATGCTATCTAGCCCTTTGCGTGATAGGTTTGGTATGGATTTTAGATTGCAGTTTTATGACAACTCCGAGCTAAGCCTAATCATTGACAAAGCCGCACACAAGCTAAAAAGAGAAATCAAAAAAGACGCAAGTTTAGAAATCGCAAAAAGAGCGCGAGGCACACCTAGAATCGCACTAAGGCTACTAAAGCGCGTGCGGGATTTCTCCGATGTCGCAGGAGAGGAAGTCATATCTCTAGACACCACAAAGCACGCACTAAGCGAGCTTGGCGTAAATGAGCTAGGCTTTGATGAGCTTGATTTGCGCTATTTGGAGGCTTTGGCTCGGGCAAAATCCCCTATGGGGCTAAACACTATCGCAGCAATCATTAGCGAAGATGAGGGAACGATAGAGGACTTAATCGAGCCATATCTGCTTGCAAATGGATTTTTGGAGCGCACCGCTAGAGGAAGGATAGCAAGCATAAAGACTTATGAGCTATTGCGACTTAGCCCACCCAAATGGAATCTAGCGCATTTACAAAACGAGCCAAAATTGTTTTAGTTTATTATTACAAGGAGATTCTAAATGCCAAATAACTCAAATAACTCAAATAACTCAAATAACTCAAATAACTCAAATAACAAGCCCTATCCACATATCTGTAAGGCTTTTGGTGTGTATGAGACAAATTGCTACATTGTCCAAACTCCTCGTGGCGAGCTAGTCATAGACCCCGGGATTGGCTCAAGTGAGTGGGTGCTAGCAAATGTAAAAAATCCGCTTGCTATTCTCATTACACACGGACATTTTGACCATATCTTTGACACAGCAAAGCTCCACGAAAATCTAAAATCTACACCCATTTATTGCCCTAGCGAAGATGCCTTTATGATGAAAAGTGATTGCTTTGATACAGGGCTTACCCCTTGCCCTCCAAGTGTGGAAGTGCCTTGTAATAGGGGACGAGAGGATTTTAGTATTGATGGGATTTGCTTCTCGTATCTGCATTTCCCCGGACATACCCCAGGGTGTAGTATCGTATGTGTTTGGGGAGATAGCACTCAAAGCGAGCTATCAAATCAAGCGCAAAAGCCACTACAAAATAATCCGCAAAATAACGCGCAAAATCAAAATCCCACCACTTGTCCCAAAAGCAAAAACGCAAGAATTTATAGCGGGGATTTTGTATTTCATCGTAGTATCGGGCGATATGATTTCCCCTACTCAAGTCAAAGCGATATGGCACAATCACTAAGGCGATTTAGGGATTTGGATTTTGCGCTTGATTTGGGACTTACGCTAGATGAGGACGAGCTAGAGGAAGTAGGGCAGATAGAGATTTTCCCCGGACACGGAGAATCTAGCATTTTGGCTTATGAGCAGCGCAATGTAAATCTATGGCTAGAGCGAATGAGCTAATCAAAAGCCAAAGGACAATACTTGCAAATTTTTATCACGCAAAATCTTGGCATTATTATTGTATTATGTTGATTTTTCGTAATATTTTCACAAGAGAAAGGATAATTTAATGAGTGGATTTTCTAAAATCGGTTTTATCTTAGCCACACTTGGCAGTTCTATCGGGCTTGGGCATATTTGGCGATTTCCATATATGGCAGGGACGAATGGCGGAGGTGCGTTTGTGCTACTTTTTTTGGCACTCACACTTCTTGCTGGGATTGCTATGCTTGTAGGAGAAATGCTAATCGGCAACTACACGCAAAAAAACACCGCCGATGCGTTCAAAGAGCTAGATTCTACCAAGCACAAAGTATGGAAATGGGGTGGGCTAGTGCTGATAGGTGGTCCTTTTATCCTCACATTTTATATGATAGTGCTAGGGTGGGTGCTGTATTATCTTTTTAGCACAAGTATGGATTTGCCAAGCAATGCAAGCGAAGCTGATTGGGTGTTTGGCTCGCTTTTGAGTGTAAATATTTGGGCACAGATTTTAGGCTTTAGCGCGGTAGCGTTTATCACGGCATTGGTAGTATCTTTTGGGATAAAAGAGGGAATTGAGCGACTAAATGTCGTGCTTATGCCCCTGCTTTTTCTTATTTTCATCGGGCTTTTGGTGTATGCGAGCTTTCAGCCTAGCTTTATGCGAGCGGTGCATTTTTTGTTTGATTTCAAATACTATGACATTAGCGCAGATGTGGTAATCGCAGCGATGGGGCAAATGTGCTTCTCACTTAGTCTTGGTGTGGGGATTATCATTAGCTATTCTGCTAGCACCAAGCCCAATGCCAATCTGCTAGAATCTGCCTTGTATGTATGCCTATGTGGTATTGCTATTTCACTCATCGCAGGGCTTATGATTTTTACATTTGTCTTTGAGCACGGGGTAGAAATCACTCAAGGTGCTGGACTTGTGTTCAAAGCACTTCCTATCGTATTTAGCAAAATGGGAATGGTAGGTGTGATAATCTCTGTGCTATTTTTTCTAGGGCTAGCATTTGCAGGGATTACTTCTACTATATCTTTGCTAGAGCCAAGCGTAATGTTTTTTGTCCAAAAGTATGGATTCTCTCGTGCCAAAATCACTTGGGCGATTATGGCTGTTATTTACCTAGTGGGCTTGGTGCTTATTTTTTCTTTGCACAAAGATTATGCAGATATGCTAGCAGTGTGGGGTAAGGGGCTTTTTGAGCTAGTGGATAAGGCAAGCTCTGATATTGTTATGCCACTTGGAGCGTTGCTAAGCGTGATATTTGTAGGGTGGTTTATCGGCAAAGAAAAAGTGAGAAAAATGACAAGTGGATTTTTATCTGCTAGGGCATTTAGCGTGTGGTTTTTTATCATTCGCTATATCGCGCCATTGGTTGTGATACTAGCGTGGGGTGGGGAGCTAGCGACAAAGACATTATTTTCACTCCTTAGATTTTTTGGCTTTTAGATTTTATCATAAAGCAAGATTTACATTTTTAGACACAAGGACACAAAAGGATACAAAATGACTGATTCTAAAATATTTCATTTATGGTTTTTACGATTTGTTTTTGCAAGTATTTTTTGCATAAATATTTTTGGCATAAATGTGATAAATGCCAGCCAAACTAATACGAGCAAAAACCTAACCGAAGTAGCGCAAAAAATCGCAGATATGTTTTATGCTCTAAATGGCGAGCCAAATAATCCGCACAAAAAAATCAACCACACCAAAGGATTTTGCGCTAGTGGGGAGTTTATCCCCAATCAAAAAGTGGCAAAAGATTTTGCTATCCCATTTTTGCATTCCAAAAAAATTGAGGTAAAAGCTAGATTTTCACTTGGTGGTAGCGAGAAAAGTGATAAATCCAAATCCCGCGCAATGGCTCTAAAAATGCAAAGTGAAAATAGCGATTTTTGGGAAATCGCTATGACAAATTCGCGTGTAAATTTTGCCAAAAATGCAGATGAGTTTATGCAGTTTTTGAGCATAAATTTGGAGCAAAAGCAAGGACAAATCACCCCACAAGAAGCAGCCAAAAAGCGTGAGAGTGTAAGCTCTTTTGTAAATTTCGCACGCGAGATAGGACATCTTGGGGTAAGCCCTAGCTTTGCAGATAGTGCCTATCATAGCGTGCATACATTTTTTTTCACAAAATCTAGCGATGAGCTAGTGCCTGCTAGATTTAGCTTTGTCCCCAAAAATGGTGTGAAAAATTTAAGCCCAAAAGAGCTAGAAAATCTAAATGATGATTTTTTGGAATCTAGCTTCAAAAAGCAGCTAAAAAGTGGCGCGATAAAGTTTGCCCTAGTGCTTGAAGTAGCAAGGCAAGAGGACAGCCTAGAGGATACTACAAGTGTGTGGGCACACATAGATAGCAATGGAGAGAAAATCAGCAGAGAGCATATCACTTTAGGTGAGCTAAGACTTGATTCTTTTAGCGGATATGAGTGTAATGAAGAAGTGTTTATGCCATCTATCTTGCCAAATGGTGTGATGCCACCAAAAGATGAGATTTTTGATGTGCGAAGTATGGTATATGCCATAACTTTTGGCAGGAGACAATAAAGCACAAAGGGCTAGATTCTAGCAAAATTAAAGGGGAAATTAAGAGAAAACTTATTAAAATGCCCTTTCTTTTCTTAGCACTCTTTAAAGTTATTATATGATTTTCGCTGATTTTAGCTCTTGCATATTTTTGAATATCATTTTTGTATAAAGCGTATAACCAGAATGCGCTAAAAATCTTAAATCAAACCGCATTACAAAACCACAATTAAGGAGTTTGCGTGTCTTTGGAATACTTTCTTACCCCACCTCAAGCTACCCCCAAAATCACAGATTTACGACAAGGCGAGTGCAAAGATTCTCGTTTCATTAAGCCGTTGCGATTGCACTATAAGCAAGACGGCGAGGACAAAGATTGGGATATTATCCACTCACACGATAGCGTATCGATAATGCTATATGAGCGCGATTTGGAAGCGTTTGTGATTGTCAAGCAGTTTCGCCCTGCGGTGTATATGCGCAATCACAATGGCTATATTTATGAGCTTTGCGCGGGACTTGTGGATAAGCCAAAAAAGAGCTTAGAAGAAATCGCCATAGAAGAAGTCTTTGAAGAATGCGGGTATGAAATCCCCATAAGTCGCTTGCAGTTTGTCAATAGCTTTTACAATTCTGTGGGAATCAGTGGCGCAAGGCAAACAATATACCTAGCAGAAGTCAGCAAAGAGGATAAGCACGCGCTAGGTGGTGGCATAGATGGCGAAAAAATCGAAGTGCTATACCTAAAAGCAAGCAAGGCATTGGACTTCGTGCGTGATGAGGACTACCACAAAACGCCCTCTCTAGCATTTGCTATCAATTACTTTTTTTATCAGTATCGCCCTCAAGCAAAAGCTAGCAAAAAGCGATGAGAATCCCAAAGCCAAAAGTAGCCAAAGCCAAAAGTAGCAAAGCTAAAATCACAAAATCATAAAATAAGGAATACCTTCACGATGAGCACGACAAAAAATCTAACAAAACAAAAACTCCACCAAATGTGTATCCAAACTTTTGCGCTAGCTTTTGCCCTGCTACTTTTGCTATCTCTCCAGCAAGCACACAGCGAGCAAAATCCACAAACGCTAAAGAATCTTGATAAACTTCAGCACACCACAAAAATCGCCATTTCATCTGTGGATACAAAATCCAACACCATAGAGTTTCCAGCTATGGGACGCGTAGTGGGCGAGAGTGGGTTTATATGGCATATATATGATGAAAACTACGCAAGTATCATCGCTACCGCTACGATTATAGAGATAAAATCAAGCCAAAATGAATATAACTCAAAAAACACCACCCAAGAAAAAGCTTCACAAAAAGCTAACCCACAAAAGCAAAATCCAAAAGATAAATCTAGCCAGAGCGCAAAAGCAATAGCACGGATAAATCCTATCAGTGTCTTAGAGCAAAAATACCTCCCAAGCCCAACAAACAAGCCCGTTGCAGGCGATGAGGTGCATTTCGGGACGCTAAATAGTCTAGCCTTTATCATCGCCCCTACGCTAGAGACTTATGATTCTATCCGCGCTAGCTACCCATCTATGCAGTTTCTAAACTCTGATTTAATGGTGGGCTATCTTTTTGACAAAAGCAAATTCGACCCCAAGCCAAAGGTGCTAAGCAATGCTTGCGCGGTGTATAGCGTGGGATTGCTTTTTTTGGTTACAAAAGATAGGCTTTCCGTGCTTGATTGTCAGAGTTTGGTAGAGCTAGATAGTGTAGCGTTTGATACAAGTGCAGTTGGGCAGACGATTGCGCCGTTTTTTTCGCGTGTGCAATACGCCTCAAGTGGTTCGCTAGATTCTGCACTCAAGCGCAAAAACTCAAAGCAGTATTTTGAATACTACGATGGGCTACTAAAAGAGGGCAAAAACTTCAAGTAGCCCAAGTGGTGGCGCAACTCCCCACAAAGCCACCTTACACAAGCCATTTTGCAAGCAAAGCCACCTCACAAATGCCACCTTGCAAAACTCCAAAACCCACCAATAAATCCAAGCAATGAATCCAAGCCCAACTCTTTTTGCTAGTAGCGATGGCTCTCTTAGTGCGTTTAATGAAGAGTTTGGCGAGTGCTACTCCTCGCTTAGTGAGGGTGCGCTAAGCGAAAAGCTCGCCAAGCATATCGCCCCCGCGTTTGAGTATCTGCGCTCAAAAATGCAAAGTGATGATTCCCAAGCCAAAACCCCTCCTAGCACCAAAAGCGATATTTGGATTTTGGATATTTGCTTTGGGCTAGGGTATAATGCCTTTTTAAGCGCGAGTGCATTTGAGTATTTGCTAGGGCAATCAAACACCCAGCCAAAACCAGCTAGCACAAAACTTCATATCATTTCGCTAGAAAAAGATAGGGCTACTTTGGATTTGGCAAGGCAGATTTGGCACTTAGATGATAAGAAGTGGCAAAGCCTAGCTAGCGGGCAAAGCACTAGCCTAAACCAAAGCACTAGCCTAACTATCATTTGGGGTGATGCAAGCAGTGTGCTAAAAAATCTAGCCCAAGATTTAAAAAACGATTTTGCAAGCGATTTGCAAGCAGAATCAAAAAGCCAAAAATATTTTGCAGATTTTGAGAGAGATTTTGCAGAGGATTTTGGGGGGAGTTTTGCAGAATATTTTGCCAGAGATTTTGCAGGCTTTGACATTATCTACCAAGACCCTTTTAGCTTTGGCAAAAACCCTGCGCTATGGAGTGAGGAGCATTTCAAGCACCTTTTTGCCATAAGCAAAAGCACTTGCCTAATCACTTCTTATGCTACGCGCAAAGAAGTGCTAGCAAACGCGCAAAAAGCAGGATTTCTAGCCTATAAGCTAAAGGGCGATTTTAATCGTTTTTGCCAAGAGATTTTTCTCAAGCACACAAGCAAAATCTCTAATGAAGCAAAATCACGCCTAAATCTACAAGTAAAACCTAGAGAATCTAGCCTTTTTAGTAAGCAAAAATTGCCTGCCAAATGTGCAAAATCACACAAACCACACCAAACTAAGCACGCAAAACCACACAAACCACAAGGAGAGCCTATGAGAATCGTATTTATGGGGACACCGATTTTTGCAACTATCGTTTTTGATAGATTGCTTGCAGAGCTTGAGAGGGCAGGGCGCAGCTGTGAAGTCCTGCGCGTAATCACCCAAGAGGATAAGCCTGTGGGACGCAAAGGCATAATCACTCCCCCACCAATGAAGCAAAAAGCCCTGCAAAAAGGCATAGAAGTCCTGCAGCCACGCGCCCTAGATAGCGCATTTAGCCAAGCCCTAGCTTCATTGCAGATAGATTTTATACTCGTAGTAGCTTATGGCAAGATATTGCCAAAATCGATTTTGCAAATCGCCCCCTGCATAAATGTCCACGCCTCCATACTGCCCAAATATCGTGGTGCAAGCCCCATTCAGCAGATGATTTTAAGCGATGATAGCTACTATGGAGTAAGCATAATGGCTATGGAGGAGGGGCTTGATAGTGGTGGGATTTTAGGGGTTAGCAAAATCCCTAGAAACGATGAGGACTACACCGCTTTGAGTGCGACTCTAGCCCAGCTAGGTGGGGCAGAGCTTGCTAGGATTTTGTGCGAGTTTGACACTATCACGCCCTTGCCCCAAGATGAGAGCAAGGCTAGCTATTGCAAAAAGATTTGCAAAGCCGATGGGGAAGTGCGCTTCACAAACGCAAGCGAAATCTACAAAAAATCCCTAGCTTTTAGCCCTTGGCCAAGCGTATTTATGCCAAATGGCATAAAGATTTTTGGTATCAAGGTGGCACAGATAGAAGCGAGAGAGGCAAAAGCAGGCGAGGTGCTAAGCATATCGCCTACGATAGTGGCGTGCCAAAAAGGCGCGATAGAAATCGATGAGCTACAAGCCCCTAGCAAAAACAAAATGCGCGCAAGTGAGTTTCTAAAAACACGCGGGATAAAAATCGGCACAAATCTTTTAGAGATATAAGCCCCCAAAATCGTTGTTTGTGATTTTTTCAACACATTGTTTGCGCTCAAGCATAAAAAACTTCTATGCGACAAAAACTGCATTTTGTAATTCTTTGTAAATACCCCTCCCTAAATCACTCGGCTACGGGGAGGGACTTTTTGTGGCACATAACGCCACTTATTCCACCCCTATCTTATAAAATTTTCTTTTCTTTGCTAAATTGCCACTTTTTTAAGCCCTCTCCCCAAATGATAAAAATTGTGGCGAAGGATACTTGCTTTTCTTTAATTCCCTCCCTTTGCGTTAGGATACTTGCTTTTTTAAACCCCCTCCCTTAGCACGAGGGTATTTGCTTTTCTTTAAGCCCCCTCCCTTGCGGAGGGGGTTTGGGGGTGGGTTCTTTTGCCTTTGAATCCCAAGTAATGCTAACAACTTCTAACAATGCAAATACTTCCGTCATTGCGAGGCAGTGGCTTTAGCCACAACGAAGCAATCCATAAAATCATTCATCATTGCAAGATTCCGCTTGAAAGCGTGGAATCGTGGCAATCTATGTCTTTTTGTTTTTTGTATAGATTGCCACGAATCGCTAAGGCGATTCTCGCAATGACGAGTTTGGCGCATTTAAGGGTAGCTATGAAGAGAGTTAGTCAAATCAGCAAAAAAGCGAGTATCAAAACGCGAAAAAATAGAATAAAAAATATTTTGCGTAGGGTTATCTTTGGTGGGAGTGTTGTTTTTGGTGTTTTTAGCGTGTTGGAAGTTTGGATTGCCACGCAAGTCTTGCGACTTGCTCGCAATGACGAAAAATGTTGTCATATTGAGGTTTCGCAAGAAACCGAAATATCCAAAAGGATTTTGCACTCCTTGCACTTTTTGTCATATTTAAGCGCAAGCGAAATATCTTTTCTGCAATGTAAGTTGTCATACTTAAGGGCTTTTAATCACAAAGTATCTCAAAAATCAACCCACCCCCTTTATCCCCCTCCGCAAAGGAGGGGGAACTCGCAAAATTACCACTTGCAAAGGAGGGGGAATATTTGGGGCTTCGCCCTTAAATATGACAAATAGACATACTTTGACATAGTAAAAACAGCTGAAGTGCTTTCTTTCTCGCGTGGCAAATCGCCAAAAACCCGAGTAACGCGAAGCAGTAGTGCGAGCGCGGGTTTTTTGGCGAGCATTTGCCCTTTTGCGAAGCGCAAGGCTTAGCCTAGCGCGAAGTAAAATACGCGAGGCACTTCCCCAAGCCAAAAAAAGAAACAGCGGAAGCGTTTTCTTTTTTGGGCGGGGGAGAGGGAGGGGGTTGCCTTTTTTCTTTTTGTGATTCTACTTTTTGTCATTTTATAATTTTTTTTTGATATTTCGCTTTTTTGCAAAAGCTCAAGTATGACAAAAATCAAAAAACCACACAAGCACACCCAATCCACTCCCCACAAAATTTTCCACAAAAATCTAACATTTCGCTAGATTTTTCGCCATTTTCTAGCTTTTTACACAATTTTTACATTTTTTATTTCTCATTTTTACTTTTTTTTGCCACAATTCCTAGCATTAGCTTCACGCTTGCTTCACATTCGCTTTTTGCAAAGCGTTGTAAGGCAAGCGAGCTAAAATCACTCTTAAGGAGAAGAAATGAAAAAGTTGGCTTTGAGCGGCGCACTAGCTGCGATTGTGGCGATACCTGCACTAGGTATCGAAGTATACAGCAATGAGGAAAAGGGAGCTTCTGTGGAGCTCTATGGTAGCTTGAGAGGCTTTGTCGGTGGTGGCGGTATCACAAGTGATAGACCCGCAAATAGCACAAACGATGGTAGCTATATCATCGGCTTCCAAAACAACTCTCACTTTGGTATCAACTCCAAGTATGGCAAACTTTTCACAAAAGTAGAGTTTGGTTTGCGTGAGCAAGGAATACTTGGCACTGCTTCTGGACCGGGCTTGCGCAAGGTATTTGGGACTTATGACTTTGGCTCTGGTGGTAAGCTGACATTTGGTAAGATAGACACGCCTACGATTGAGGGTGGGTTTCAGTCAGACTTCAACAACAACGATGCAGGTGGTAATGGATTTGGCTCTGTAACCACAGGAAGCAGAAAGCTCCAAATCCAATACTCCCACTCTGGCGCGACTATCGCTATCATACACGATGACGGCGCAAACAATGATGCAAGTCTAGCCACAGGCGGAAGTGCTTTTGTAGGGGCTGGACACTCTCGTATCCCTCGTATCGCACTATCTTATGAAAGCAAGATAGGCGAAAAAGGTAAATTCAAAGTCGCTGCGACTTATAAGTATTTTGATAGGGCAGATAATGGACTACCAGCGACTTGGCTAGCAGGACATACAGGCGATGTGCACGCTGGACACTTGCTAGTAGGTGCAAAAGTGCCACTTGGCAGTGCGTATCTATCCACTATTTTTACCTACGGGATAAATGGACACACTTATGGCGAGCAAACTACCGCAGCTTCTCTAGGCGGCTATGGATACAATACTGATTTGGCCGGAGCACTTGGGCTAAACTCACAACGAGCAGGGCTAGTGCTAGAAGGTGGAGCAAAGATAAATGACACCATAAGCCTAGCAGCAGGTGCAGGCTACCAAGCGACATTTAATGGCGAAAATCAACGAGGCAATGAGCGAAGCAGTGCTCAAGCTACCCATAGCTACAAAATCTATGCAAATCTCCCTATCAATGTCGCAAAAGGCTTCCAAGTCGTCCCACAACTTGGGTTTTATGACACTATCCAAACAGCTAGAGGTGGCTACACAGCTCATCAAAGCGCACTTGTAGGACTTGTCCGCTTGAAGTATGACTTCTAAGGGGCTTCTCTAAGAGATTTTGCTATAAGTGGATTTTCTAGGAGGGGATTTTCGCTAGGTTTCTCCTAGTAGATTTTTGAGCTTTGTGATATTTCACTTCTGCATAGCTTTGGAGGGGGGGGGGTTACTTTTTTCTTTTTGAGGTTTTTTCGTAGATTTTCACTAGGCTTTTTTTCTAGTAGATTTTTCTCTAAGAGATTTTTTTTAGGATATTTTCTAGGGCTTTGTGATACTTCGCTTGTGATACTTCACTTCTTTAAGCCCCCTCCCTCTGCAAACTGCATTTTGTAATTCTTTGTAAATACCCCTCCCTAAATCACTCGGCTACGGGGAGGGACTTTTTGTGGCACATAACGCCACTTATTCCACCCCCTATCTTATAAAATTTTCTTTTCTTTGCTAAATTACCACTTTTTTAAGCCCTCTCCCCAAATGATAAAAATTGTGGCGAAGGATACTTGCTTTTCTTTAATTCCCTCCCTTTGCGTTAGGATACTTGCTTTTTTAAACCCCCTCCCTTAGCACGAGGGTATTTGCTTTTCTTTAAGCCCCCTCCCTTGCGGAGGGGGTTTGGGGGTGGGTT